>NZ_QTNH01000004.1:225000-311121 GCF_003603515.1 Bacteroides sp. AM32-11AC
AAATGTAGCACTTCTTATAGTGATCATATTTACGCACTTTACACCAGGTCTCATCGCAATTCACAATCGAGTCTTTTTCCAAAGCTATGGACTTCAATACACAGACCAATTCATCCAGGTATTTCTTGCCTTTCTTAAGCCAGTTGCACAATGTGTTTTTAGAAACGGTCATGCCCATATCTGTCAGCTATTGACGAAGAAGACCGAAAGTCACATTCTTCACATAAACTTCATAGGCAATAGCCTGCAGAAATTCAGGAGTGGCTCTAGTGCCTTCAAAATTGGTTACTACCTCCGGATGGCTTTCAGAAGGGAAATAACCCCACCCGGGCTTTTTACCCGGTTCTGCATAATGAACCATCTCAAAACATTTTTCCGCAAGGAAAGCAATCAATAGCCATTTTTTGACTGCTTACATAAAGAATATCAAAAAAGGACTTGAGTTTTAAGTATTATTAGTTTGGATTCCCATCGTTCATAGGAAAGGAAGTTTGCCGAGGCATGAGTGCTAAAGAGTTATTCCACAATATACCTCTCCACATTCCGTGTCTCCTTGCTGAAGTTCACCCCCACTTTCACCAGCCGCCTGCCATCCAGCACATAAGGAATCAGATAACCTCTCTCATCAATTTGCTTCAAGGCATCTTCGGCACTGCCGTTCAGCTTGAACTCAAAGACGTAAACGGCATCTTTTGTCTGCACCACGGCATCGGCACGACCACGCGCACTGCGCACTTCCGCCTGTACGAATTGACCCAGCAAAGTGAAGACGACATAAAAGATGGCCTGATAGTGGCGTTCGGTATTGTTGCTCAGTTCGTAGGGAATGCCTGCAAAGAATACTTGCAGGCGTTCCATGAATGCATCCACATCACCGGAACGGAGTTCACGCATAAACTTGGCTATGTGGAAACCGGTTTCATCATCAGTCACTCCTGTATAATAAGGAACCAAGAAATTCAAGAAACCATAGCGTACCTCATCATTGGGAAAACCCAAAGTGTACAATAAAACATCCCTATCGTAGTCTTTGATGGTCAGATAACCACTCTGATAAATCATGGGAAGCGGATTCTTTACTTCCGCACGATACTCAAAAAAGGCGGAAGCCGTCACTTCAACTCCCTCAATCAGAAGGCGCAAATCATAATCACTCTCTTTCAATAAATTTACCAAATAGGTAGGAGTACCGGTCTGAAACCAGAAATTATCCAAAATCTTCGACTTGCATGCATTCAACACACTGAAAGGATTAAAAACCCCTTCACAATGAGGGTAAAAATGATAACCGTCATACAGCTTCGTCATCCGCTCCAAAGTTGTATCGAAGTCCATCCCATTGGAAACACCCAAACGTTCTATCTCCGGAGTAAACGTTGTGAGCAGTTCTTCCTTAGTAATACCACATAAAGAAGAATAGTCGGGCCATGTACTGATGTCCTGCAACTGATTTAAATCACTAAACACGCTAATCTGCGCAAACTTCGTCACACCCGTCAAAAAAACAAAGCGGAGATAACGGTCGGCACTTTTCAGTACCCCATAAAAGGCTTTCAATATCCGACGATATTCTTCCGTTAGCTTTTCATCCGAAAGAGCTTGAAGCAAAGGCTTATCATATTCATCAATCAACACTACCACTTGCTTACCCGTCTGGGCATACGCCTGCTCTATCACATAGGCAAAGCGCTCTTCGGGACTACGCTCCTGCTTTTCTGCACCATATTTCAATTCCCACTTTTCCAGATATTGATTAAGCATGGCTATCAAATCTCCGGCTATTTCATATTTACGGGCATTTAAGTCCAGATGTAATACAGGATATTCCTCCCACTGGGTTTCCAGTTTTTCGATGGCAAGTCCGTGAAACAAATCTTTACGTCCTTGAAAGTAAGCTTCGAAGGTAGATATAAGCAAACTCTTACCGAAACGGCGAGGACGGCTCAAAAAATAGGGAGTGGAATTGGATGCTATCTTATAGACCATTGCTGTTTTGTCTACATAAAGATAATTTTCTTCACGCAGCTTTTCAAACGTCTGTATACCAATCGGCAGTTTACGCATCTGTTCCATCTCATTTCTCTTTTTTAGAAGCTATATGCAAATATACGTTTTTTCTTCAAAGAGAAATTCTATTTATACATTTTTATTCCATTTCCTCCCATGGATAAGGATTATCCACCACATTCTGAAACTCGCCAACAGCTTCCTGCTGCTCGGCAGTCAGTGATGCAGCACTCCAGGAAGCAATGATTCCGCGAGCCTCATCCGCCAAAGCCTCATCAAACACCTCCCCATAGCAAGCAGTAAGCAAACGAAGTTTCAGCAATGAAGCAGGCAGAACATCCAAAATATCCCAGCAACGCTTCAATACCTCCTGCACATGCTGCTGTTTTTCACCATGGTCAATGAACGAGGCACTATACCCTTTCAAGAGAGCAAGACAGACATTTGCCTGCTCCTCCACCGTAGTGCCCCAGATACTGGAATTATACAAAGTTGTGGTCAAGCGATAGACTTCGCTGTTACGACGGGACAAGTCATCACTATAGATAGGACTCCCGTCCATACCCAAATACATCAGATCGTGCGCAGCACGCTGAAGGAGGAGTGCTTCTTCTAAAAGAGACATGATTAATTAAAAATTATAAATTAACAATTAAAGACTAGCGGATTACTTCGATGAGGTCTGGATGGATGGTCGCCATAGCAACGGCAATGATACCTTGTATCGCAATTACTACACGACGATCACGGGCACCTTTTACCTTTAGAAAAACACCTTCTTGGCCCTCGAAGTCGCCACCGGTGATACGGACTTTCGTACCTTTGGAGAGATTCAGTTCTTCGGGTTGGAAATAGAGAAGATGGTCATTATAGGTACCGGCGACGGCTATGAAACGCTGCATATCATGGTCGGGAATGATTATTTTCTGGCCGCTACGGGTATCAGTAATATATTGCAAATAAGTAATTTGAGACTTAAATCGCTGCACTTCGGAAGGACGTGCGTGGACAAAAACCAGATTACGGATGACAGGAACCAAAGCACGGACTTTCCTGCCCCTACGGATACTTATCTTATATTGCATGGGAATGAAACAGCCAAGATTTGCCTTTTCGAGAAGATGCATAGCTTCAAGCTCCCTGCGGTATGTAGCACGCATGGCAAACCAAACTTCGGTCTCTTTATCCATTTCTATTCTTGTTAATTTTACTTAGAAAAAGGTATTCCTTGGGGGCTTTGAACTACTATTACAGAACTGTAGTTCAATCACTTGCGAGCATTTTATGGGAAGTTTGACAAGCACTATGCCCTTCTTGTCAACAGATTCTCTGCGGTTGTTCATTACCTTTTGGTAAGAGACTATAAACGAACGTATTAGAAACAAAAAAGCGTTTTTTAATCGTACGTTTAAAAAACACCTATTTCGAACTTATACAAGACATACTCAAAGAGCTAAAAATAAGAAGATTTTAACTGATTACATATATTGCATATACTGCTGAAATTCAATGTAATATACTTATCATTATTTATTATTAGGAACATTTTTCTATCAAACATTTTGCCATTACAAAAAACGTCTCTATCTTTGCGTTCATTAAACGTACGTTTTTAAAACAGCATATCATCTTATATATCAACTATTTACAACTCGCCCTTCACATTTCCCTCCAAAATTCCCTTATTTCTCCCTCACTTTTTATACTTTCGCATTTTTTAACCAGAATAAAAAACAGTTAAACGAACGAAGAATTACACAAATGAAAGAACTCAAAAAAAGAAGCATCTCAACAGTAACGAACAGAGAAGCATGTCGTATCAATCTGATACACAGAAACTAAGAGCAACAAAAGTAAAAGAACACAGTTCCATAGTGGATGAAAAGTTATTGTCAGAACGGGTTTACTACGGAGACCAGACCCATGTTTATGTAGGTTACTTAAGAGCCTTTAAATCAGGCTATTTTGAAGGCACAAAAATTAGAAAAATAACGGATATAGCCAAACTGCTCGTAGCATCCGAAAACTTCACAAAGAGAGCCAGAGGAGAGCAAAAGCCTTTGACTTACAGTACGATAATCACCGAATTGGAGAAGGTATGGGCCATCATAAAACAGGAAGACACCACACTGATTGACCCATACGGATATGATGTAAGGATAAATCACTGATAGTTCAGTACCTGGAAAGGCAGTAATTTTGCCGCCGTCAGCAACCGGACAGAAGGGCTACACCTTTCTTGTCGGATGGTGTAGCCTCAACAAGGCAAGAGCGTAGCCATCCGTACTGAAAGGAGTAGCCCTTTTTCATTGCTGATTATCATACATTTACTAACCCTAAAAACATAAAAAATGGGAAAAGAAAAAACTGAATTTGAGGAGAAATTTGTATCCAAAACAGAAAAAGCAAAAAAGCTATGGGAAAAACGGATTACGGAAAACACGACATTGAGCATGGAGTCTGTACAATGGATGGCACAACGCATAAATTCCCTATTGGAATACATGCGATACGGATATGCATTGATAGCCTACCGAAAGCAGGACGGCAGCTTCTACATGGGAAGAGGAACCCTTGTTTCCTACGAAAGCGACTTCAAAAAGAAACATGACATAACAAGCATTAAAGCTCACGTAGCCTATTGGGACGCGGAACAACAAGGCTGGCGGACTTTTCTGATTGAGAACTTTATGGAATGGAGACCGATAGTAAACTAACAAAAAAACACCAATATCAAAAGCTATGGAGGCTTATTTACTACATGATGCCAATGCCGGCAGCAACTTAAAATTAATGATTATGATACAAGAAGAAGGTATGAAAGGATATGGCATTTACTGGACAGTGCTCGAATTCCTCAGATTGCAGAACGAATATAAAGCCAGCCTGAAAGTGATTCCCATACTGGCACAAAAAGCAAGGGTGACAACCGCCACACTGAAGCGAATCATCTATGACTATGCACTGTTCGAGGTGAACGAGACAAGCTTCTCATCCCCCGGACTAAGCCGCCGCATGGAGCCATGGGACGCCCAACAAGAAGCTAAAAAGGAGGCCGGACGTCGCGGTGGACTGGTTAACCAGCAGAGAATCAGGGATGCCAAGACAAGCAGCGCTTTAGCAAATAAACTAAATAAAGAGAATAAAGAAACCCCCTCTCTATCTCCCCAAGGGGAGACGGGAAGAAGGAAGGAGGAGATTCTTCTGACTCCACCGGAGTACACGCTCAACAGACAGACGCATAATTACCAAGGCCTGATGGAAGAGCTGGCAAGGCAGAAAGTAACCGACATCCACGATTTGAATGCCATCCTGAGACTGACAGATTTTGGAAAACTGGGAGGGAAAATCTGGAAAATCCTATATGAGTTGAACAGCTCACCCCAACTGAAAGCCCGCATCGTGATGCCCGGAAAGTACATACTGAAATTACTCAGGGGTTAGATTTAATAAAAGAAATATAATACTTATCTTTGCGTTCAAAACAAAACACCCTAATCATTATGAATCTGAAAAAACTATTTTTTGCTTCTGCCCTGCTCTTTGCTGCATGCGGCACTATCCAGGCCCAGGAAGTCATTGCCCACCGTGGTTTCTGGACTACGGACGGCTCGGCCCAGAACTCCCTTGCCGCACTTGTAAAGGCTGATTCTATCCACTGCTACGGCTCCGAGTTCGACGTTTGGCTCACCACAGACAATCAGCTGGTTGTCAATCATGACGCCACCTTTAAAGGCGTGACTATGCAAGATGCCACAGCCAAGGTATGCACCGCCGTACAACTGGACAACGGCGAACAACTCCCTACCCTGCAACAGTATCTGGACAAGGCAAAAAGCCTGAAAACCCGCCTTATCCTCGAACTGAAAGCCCACAAGACTCCCGAACAGGAAACACGAGCCGTAGAGGGTATCGTAAAAATGATAAAGGACAAAGGGCTGGAGGACCGTACGGAATATATCACCTTCTCCCAACATGCCACCAAGGAGTTTATCCGTCTGGCACCCAAAGGCACCCCCGTCTACTACCTGACCGGTGACCTTACCCCCAAGGAGCTGAAAGCATGGGGTTGTGCCGGTCCCGACTATCACTTCAGTGTCTTCCAAAAACATCCCGAATGGATAAAGGAATGCCACGACCTCGGCATGAAAGTAAACGCCTGGACCGTAAACGAAGCCAAAGACATGGAATGGCTCATCAGCCAAGGAGTAGATTTCATCACAACCAATGAACCGGTAGTGCTGGAAGAAATTTTAAAGAAAAAATAGCCGCTCCTTATACATTTAGAAACAAAAACCAAACAAACCGCTTCATTATGTCCGCAATGGAGCGGTTTTTTGTTTTCAAAAAGATAGCAATTAGTCTTATAAAAAATCTTTTTTCTTATTTTGAATCAAACTAAACTTTCACATGGATTACAATTTATATAAAAACAAAGCCATATGCTTTTAAATTGAAAGCCTGACAGTAGATATTCTCATTGAATGAAAGTTTCGCTAAAAAATAATAGAAAATAGATATGCTTTACAGTTAATTATAAAACAAAACGTCGTATATTTGCATCGAAATAGAACAAAAGGACATACTAACCAACCAATAAAGGACAAAATGACAAGAGCTATAAAATTCACCAAGATGCACGGTGCCGGAAACGACTACATTTATGTAGATACGACCCAATATCCTATCAGCCATCCGGAAGAGCTTGCGAGGGCATGGAGTGCACCGCATACGGGAATTGGAAGTGACGGTCTGGTACTTATCGGTTCTTCGGACAAGGCCGATTTCAGCATGCGGATATTCAATGCCGACGGCTCGGAAGCCCGGATGTGCGGCAACGCAAGCCGCTGCATCGGAAAATATCTTTTTGACTACGGACTGACCTCCAAAACAGAAATCACACTCGATACACTGTCAGGTATAAGGATGCTAAACCTGCACTTGGCAGACGGAAAGGTCAACTCTGTAACCGTAGACATGGGCATACCTGCCGACGAACCGGCAGATTACGACGGCAAAGGAGCCAAACCGATGAAAGAACAGCCCATCGAAGTGGACGGAGAACGATATGTAGGGACCACCGTATCCATGGGAAACCCGCATCTGGTAATCTTTGTCAATGATATTGAAGCCATCGACCTTACAGTCATCGGTCCCAAACTGGAGAATCACCCTCTCTTCCCCGGACGCATCAATGTAGAATTTGCCCAGATATTGGGAGAAGGAAAAATAAGGATGCGTGTCTGGGAACGAGGCTCGGGCATCACCCAAGCCTGCGGAACCGGAGCTTGTGCCACCGCCGTGGCAGCCTTCCTCACCGGACGCGCAGGAAGGGAATCCATCATCATCATGGACGGAGGCTCACTCAACATCCGATGGGACATCGCCACCAGGCATGTACTGACGACGGGAGAAGCCACCAAAGTATTCGACGGCAAAATTGAATTAATTGACTAACCACCAACTATCAACCAAGAAAAGATTATGGCATTAGTAAACGAACATTTTTTAAAGCTACCGGGCAGTTATCTGTTTTCAGACATAGCCAAGAAGGTAAATACTTTCAGGATAACACATCCCAAGCAAGAGGTCATCCGTCTGGGTATCGGAGACGTTACCCGGCCACTGCCACCAGTCTGCATCGAAGCGATGCACAAGGCAGTGGAGGAGATGGCTGACGCACGGACATTCCGTGGATATGGTCCCGAGCAAGGATACGACTTCTTGATAGAAGCCATCATCAAGCACGATTACCTTCCACGCGGCATCCACTTCGGTCCTACGGAAATCTTCGTGAACGACGGAGCAAAGAGCGACACGGGAAACATCGGTGACATTCTCCGCCACGACAACAGTGTAGGCGTGACCGACCCTATTTATCCGGTCTATATAGACAGCAACGTGATGTGCGGACGTGCCGGAGTATTGGAAGGAAACGGCCAGTGGAGCAACGTTACCTACATGCCTTGTACCGCCGAGAACGACTTCATCCCGGAGATTCCGGACAAACGAATCGACATTGTCTACCTCTGCTATCCCAACAACCCGACGGGAACCACTCTGACCAAGTCCGAATTGAAGAAATGGGTAGATTATGCGCTCGCCAACGACACGCTGATTCTGTTCGATGCTGCCTACGAAGCCTTCATCCGCGAAGACGACGTGCCCCACTCCATCTATGAGATAAAGGGAGCAAAGAAATGCGCCATCGAGTTCCGCAGCTTCTCGAAAACTGCCGGATTCACGGGAGTACGCTGCGGCTACACCGTTGTGCCGAAAGAACTCACTGCCGCCACGCTGGAAGGCGAACGCATCCCGTTGAACAAGCTCTGGAACCGCCGCCAATGCACCAAGTTCAACGGCACCAGCTACATCACCCAACGGGCGGCGGAAGCCATCTATACACCGGAAGGACAACGGCAGATAAAGGAAACGATAGATTACTATATGGACAATGCCCACACTATGAAGCAGGGCCTTGAAGCGGCCGGACTGAAAGTCTACGGCGGTGTGAACGCTCCTTACATCTGGCTGAAAACACCTGACGGAACGGGCTCCTGGCGGTTCTTTGAACAAATGCTGTATGAGGCCAATGTAGTGGGCACGCCGGGCGTAGGTTTCGGCCCCAGTGGTGAAGGATATATCCGGCTGACGGCCTTTGGAAAACACGAAGATTGCGTGGAAGCCATGAAGCGCATCCGGAAGTGGCTGAAATAAAAAACAATTGAATTAGTGAAGTACTTGCTATAATCGAGTCGGACTGATCATCCGGAATTTTTCTAAATTTAAAGGTAAAAAGGTATGAAAACAAGAAGTGTAAAATGGGTAATAATGGCAATGGCGCTATTATCAATGGCAATGCCTTTCACGGCAAAGGCTCAGGATAAAGTGGAAGCATCGATAGGCGTCGACCTCGTAAGCGGTTACGTGTGGCGTGGCCAGGATTTGGGAGGGGTAAGCCTCCAGCCGAGCGCATCCATCGCCTACAAAGGTTTCTCTCTGGGAGCTTGGGGCTCCGTAGGCATCGAGAGTTCGGACACGAAAGAGTTCGACCTCATACTGGGATATTCAACCGGAGGCTTCAGCGTATCGGTGACGGACTACTGGTACAATGTGACCGGAGATGGGGTGACAGCCAAATACTTCCAGTACGGTGCACACAATGCTGCCAACTCACATCTGTTCGAAGCGCAAATCGGCTATGATTTCGGCCCCGTAGCCATAAACTGGTACACCAACTTTGCAGGCGACGACGGTGTTGACAAAGACGGTGACCGTGCTTATTCATCCTACATCTCCGTGGCAGCCCCCTTCACACTGGGCGGTCTGGACTGGACGGCCGAGATAGGCGCTACCCCTTGGGCCACGGACTTCTATGGAGCCAACGGATTTGCCGTATGCGACGTCAGCCTGGGAGTATCAAAAGACATCAAAATCACCGATTCCTTCTCCCTCCCGTTGTTTGCCAAAGCAACCTGGAATCCAAGGTCTGAAGGTGCCTATTTCGTAGTCGGACTAAGCTTCTAAAAGCAAAGAACTATGATTTACACACACCGAACGGTAAATCGTAAATTGTCTAATCGTAAATTATTTAAGGTATGAAAAAGATTGAAGCTATTATCCGAAAGACCAAGTTCGAGGACGTGAAGGACGCGCTGCTCGAAGCGGACATCGAATGGTTCTCCTATTATGATGTACGGGGCATCGGGAAATCCAGGCAAGCCCGTATCTACCGTGGTGTCATGTACGACACCAGTTCCATCGAGCGCATCCTTATCTCCATCGTGGTGCGCGACAAGAATGCGGAAAAGACCGTACAAGCCATCATCAAATCTGCACAAACCGGTGAAATCGGCGACGGACGTATCTTCGTCATCCCCATTGAGGATGCCATACGCATACGTACAGCAGAGAGAGGCGACATCGCACTCTACAATGCCGAACAAGAAAGATAACGGGCAGCTACAAACCACAACCAAGAAAATACAATACAACTAAAAGCAACAAGAAATTATGGATAAACTTATTTTAAGTGAACTGACCAACGGACTGAACACTGTATGGATGTTGCTTGCAGCCATGCTGGTATTCTTCATGCAGCCGGGCTTTGCACTGGTCGAAGCCGGTTTCACCAGAGTAAAAAATACAGCCAATATCCTGATGAAGAACTTCGTTGACTTCATGTTTGGCAGCCTGCTCTACTGGTTCATCGGTTTCGGACTGATGTTCGGTGCAGGCGGATTCATAGGAATGCCCCATTTCTTCGACCTCTCGTTCTACGACGGAGGCGGGCTTCCCACGGAAGGTTTCCTGGTATTCCAGACTGTATTCTGCGCAACGGCTGCCACCATCGTGTCCGGCGCTATGGCAGAACGTACCAAATTCTCCATGTACCTGGTTTACACCATCTTCATCAGTGTGCTGATTTATCCCGTTTCCGGTCACTGGACTTGGGGCGGCGGCTGGCTGATGAACGGTGAGGCAGGTTCCTTCATGATGGAAACATTCGGAACAACTTTCCATGACTTCGCAGGTTCCACCATCGTCCACTCCGTAGGCGGCTGGATTGCCCTGGTAGGTGCGGCCATCCTCGGCCCGCGCATCGGAAAATACGGCAAAGACGGCAAGTCAAGAGCCATTCCGGGACATAACCTCACGATTGCGGCACTGGGTGTATTCATCCTTTGGTTCGGATGGTTCGGCTTCAACCCCGGTTCACAGTTGGCAGCAGCCACTACGAACGATGCAAGGGCCATCTCGCATGTATTCCTCACCACCAATCTGGCAGCCTGCGCAGGCGGTTTCTTTGCATTGGCGGTAAGCTGGATGAAATATGGCAAACCCTCCTTGTCTCTGACACTGAATGGCATTCTGGCCGGATTGGTAGGCATCACGGCCGGTTGTGACATGGTTTCTCCTTTCGGGGCGGTAATCATCGGCACCATCTGCGGCATCCTGATGATTTATTCGGTGGAATTCATCGACCGGACACTGAAAATTGACGACCCCGTAGGGGCCAGTTCCGTACACGGCGTCTGCGGTTTCACGGGAACCATCCTCACCGGACTGTTTTCCACCAGTGAGGGACTGTTTTACGGTGCAGGCTGGAGCTTTCTCGGAGCGCAGGTATTCGGTGCACTCGTAGTAGGCGCATGGGCAGCAGGCATGGGATTCATCATCTTCAAAGGACTCGACAAAATCCACGGCCTCCGCGTTTCCAAACGTGTGGAGGAAGAAGGACTCGACATTTACGAACACGGCGAGTCTGCCTACGGTGCATAATGATTTTATATTTTATTAAACCAACAATTACAACTCTAAGGTATTATGTCAAAATTGAGATTCAGAGTAGTAGAGACGGCGTTCAAGAAGAAACCCGTTGCAGTGGCAGTCCCGGCGGAACGTCCGTCAGAGTATTTTGCCAAGTATGTATTCAACAAGGAGAAGATGTTCCGCTATCTGCCGAGCAAGGTGTATGCCAAACTGACGGATGTGATTGACAACGGAGCTCCGCTGGACCGCAGCATAGCCGACGAGGTTGCCGCAGGTATGAAGAAATGGGCGGTTGAAATGGGGGCGACCCACTATACGCACTGGTTTCATCCGCTGACCGAAGGTACTGCCGAAAAGCACGATGCTTTTGTGGAACACGACGGCAAAGGCGGCGTGATGGAGGAATTCACCGGCAAACTGCTCGTGCAGCAGGAACCGGACGCTTCCAGTTTCCCGAACGGCGGTATCCGCAATACGTTCGAGGCACGTGGCTACTCGGCATGGGACCCCTCCTCCCCGGCATTCATCGTAGACGACACGCTCTGCATCCCGACTATTTTCATCGCCTATACCGGTGAGTCTCTGGACTACAAGGCACCGTTGCTGAAAGCCCTGCGTGCCGTAGACAAGGCTGCCGTCGACGTATGCCACTATTTCAATCCGGAAGTAAAGAAAGTGGTTGCCTATCTGGGCTGGGAGCAGGAATATTTTCTGGTTGACGAAGGGTTGTACGCCGCACGCCCCGACCTGCTGATGACCGGACGCACGCTGATGGGCCATGACAGCGCCAAGAACCAGCAGCTGGAAGACCATTACTTCGGGGCCATCCCCAGCCGTGTGGCCGCTTTCATGAAGGAACTGGAAATCGAAGCGCTGAAACTCGGCATCCCCGTCAAGACCCGTCACAACGAAGTGGCTCCCAACCAGTTCGAGCTGGCTCCCGTCTTCGAGGAATGCAACCTGGCGGTAGACCACAACATGCTCATCATGGCCTTGATGCGTAAAGTGGCACGTAACCACGGTTTCCGCGTACTGCTGCACGAAAAGCCCTTCAAGGGTGTCAACGGTAGCGGCAAGCATAATAACTGGTCGCTGGGTACGGACACCGGTATCCTGCTCCACGCACCCGGCAAACTGCCCGAAGAGAACCTGCGTTTCATCACCTTCGTAGTGAATACGCTGATGGCCGTATACCGTCACAACGGATTGCTGAAAGCCTCCATCTCCAGTGCGACGAACGCCCACCGGCTGGGTGCCAACGAAGCGCCTCCGGCCATCATCTCTTCCTTCCTGGGCAAGCAGTTGAGCCAGGTGCTGGAACACATCGAAGAGAGCACCAAGGACGACCTCGTCAGCCTCAGCGGCAAGCAAGGCATGAAGCTGGACATCCCGCAGATTCCGGAACTGATGATAGACAATACCGACCGCAACCGCACCAGCCCGTTCGCCTTCACCGGCAACCGCTTCGAGTTCCGCGCCGTGGGTTCCGAAGCCAACTGCGCCAGTGCCATGATTGCGCTGAACTCCGCCCTTGCCGAGCAGTTGGTGGAATTCAAGAAAGATGTGGACGAACTGATTGAAAAGGGGGAGCCGAAAATCTCCGCCATCCTCGACGTTATCCGCAAGTACATCAAGATTTGTAAACCCATCCACTTCGATGGAAACGGTTACAGTGACGAATGGAAAGCTGAAGCTGCCCGCCGCGGTCTGGACTGCGAGACAAGTGTCCCCGTCATCTTCGACAACTACCTGAAACCGGAGAGCATCCGGATGTTCGAGTCCATCGGTGTCATGACGAAAAAGGAACTGGAAGCCCGTAACGAGGTGAAATGGGAAATGTACACCAAGAAAATACAGATTGAAGCCCGCGTGCTCGGAGATTTGGCCATGAACCACATTATCCCCGTAGCTACACAGTATCAGTCGGATTTGATTGACAACGTCTACAAGATGAAAGACCTGTTCCCCGCAGAGAAGGCTGCAAAACTGTCTGCCAAGAATCTGGAACTCATCGAAGAGATTGCCGACCGTACCGCCTTCATCAAGGAGCATGTGGATGCCATGATCGAGGCGCGCAAAGTGGCCAACAAAATTGAGAGTGAACGTGAAAAAGCCATCGCCTACCACGACAACATCGTACCGATGATGGAGGAAATCCGTTACCACATCGACAAGCTGGAACTCATCGTCGACAATCAGATGTGGACGTTGCCCAAATATCGCGAGTTACTGTTTATAAGATGAAAAATGAAGGATGAAGGATGAATCCTTAATCCCTATCTCATTCTTTTGTTGGTTGTTTTAAGTTTGCAGGGGGGAGAGGTGCCGCGAGGCAGTTCTCTCTCTTTTTTCGTCCATGCCAACTGTTGGCGGTAAGCGGGAAATAACCTATCTTTGCCCGTCAGATAAAACAATCCTGTCATCATGAAGAATTTACGTAACTGCTATGCAGCGTTCCTGCTGTTTGCCTTGCTGTTCGTTGCGGCTGCTGCCCCGGCACAAACCGATCTGCAGCAAAAACTGGGTCGGATTTCCGCTATTACGGAAACCCGTCCGTTGGAGTCCACCCGGTTCTCCGAGAAGTATGTAACCTATTTTACCCAGCCGTTGGACCACCGTCGTCCCGAAAAGGGCAGTTTCCGCCAGCGCGTGATTGTCTCCCACGTCGGCTTCGACCGTCCCACGGTGATTGTAACCGAAGGCTATGGAGCTGCCTATGCCCTCAACCCCAAGTATCGCGAGGAACTTTCAGAGTTGCTCGATGCCAACATGATTTTTGTGGAATACCGCTATTTCCTGGAATCCACCCCTGAGCCCAAAGACTGGCAATACCTCACCGCCGAGAATTCCGCAGACGACCTGCACGCCGTCCGCAACGCCTTTAAAAGCATCTATCCCGGCAAATGGATTGCGACCGGCATCAGCAAGGGCGGGCAGACTACCCTGCTCTACCGCACGTTCTATCCGGACGACGTGGATATTTCCGTGCCTTATGTAGCTCCGCTCTGCTACGGGGTGGAAGACGGACGCCACGAGCCTTTCCTCAGGAAAGTGTCTACTCCGGAGGACCGCAAACGGATTGAGGACTTCCAGTTGGAAGTGTTGAAACGGAAAGCCGCACTGCTCCCCCGCTTTGAGAAATATTGCAATGAAAAAGGACTCAAGTTCCGTGCGCCCGTTGAAGAGATATACGACTATTGCGTGCTGGAGTATTCTTTTGCCCTTTGGCAGTGGGGAACTCCCGTCAGCAGCATCCCTGCCACCACGGCCTCGGACGATGAGATATTTGCCCATCTGCTCGACATCAGTAATCCCGACTACTTCATTGCCGACAGTCCCACAGCCTCATTCTTCGTGCAGGCCGCCCGCGAACTGGGCTATTACGGCTACGATACGAAGCCTTTCAAGAAGTATCTTTCCATCCAATCGAGCAAGGATTACCTGCACCGCCTCATGCTCCCCGAAGAGCTGAAAGACATGCCCTTCGACAAGACCCTAAGCAAGAAAATCACGAAGTTCCTGAAAGAGAATGACCCGAAAATGATATTCATCTACGGCGAGAACGACCCGTGGACGGCTGCCGGAGTGACCTGGCTGAAAGGAAAGAAAAACATCCATGTATTCGTAGAGCCCGGCGGAAGCCATCGGGCACGCATCGGCACACTGCCCGAAGAGGAAAAGAAGCAAGTGATGGAGCTGATAAATGAATGGTTGAAACAATAAAAACGGATGGTCCGTGTGGCATGAACAGACCATCCGTTTACTCCTGACAGACCATCTGTTCAACCTCAACAGATGGTCTGTTTTTTTATTCTATAATTTGTGCATCCTCAATATCGTCCACTGCCTTTACTGAAGCATCCGGTGTCTTCGGGCGGCGACGCGTAAACTTGAACCAGTTCAGCAGTTCCGAAGCCGCATAGACCAGACTGCTGATACCGATAATGATAAATGCCGTGGAGCGTACTCCCGTAGGATTGAACAGCGCAACCAAGCCGGCAAGCAGAATCAATACCGGAACCACATAAAAACCTCCCGGTACCGGCATCCAGCGACGGGCAGCGGAAAGCGAGGCAATCTGTTGCACTCCTCCCATCACCAGGATAAATCCCAATACAAATGTCAGCAAATCGGCAAAGAAACCGGGCATGATAATCAGCCACAAGCCAAACAGCAGGCTGCCCACCCCCTCGATAGGGAAGCGGCTGCGCATCTCCGTGCTCTGTGCAAAGTAGCCTATGATGCTGACAAGCGAAGGCACCAGGAAAATGACACCTATCGTAATCACAAAGTAATCACCGGCTTGGTCGGGAAACATCACCAGCACCAAACCGATAACCAGCGCACATATAGCACGCAAAAATGAATAACTTAATCCTTTCATGAGTTTATGTTTTTTTGCGAAGATACATCTTTATCCGAATAACTCCACACGAAAATCCCGAAAAATCAGTTTACATTCAGCCAGGCATTCATATCTTCGGCCACAAAGAGCCAGTATAATAACAATAGTACAGCAATAACCACGCCTATGGCAACTAAATGTTTTCTATTCATAGTTTGTTCCTTTCTTTTTTTGAATGAATATTCGTTTTTACTACACTTATAAGAACAATATTTCAAGAAAAATGTTCTTATCCAGAAAAAAAGTCATATTTATTTTGGCAGTTAAAACAAAGTGCTTATATTTGTCGCGAAAACGAAGACAGGCTGCACCTCAGCATAAAAAATGAACAAGTTCATTTTATTATACATTCGGTTTGCACTGTCTTTGCCCCCGATAAAACAAAAAAAGTCAATGAAAACAATGTTAGTAAATACATATTGGTGGTGGCACCCGTTACAACTCCGACAGTCGTAAGGGAGCAGCGCTCGTATGTATATATGTAATATATAGTAAAAAACAAAAAGAGCCCTGTCGCACCAAGCGACGGGGCTCTTTTCGTTTAAGCAATAATGCGTTTTGATTTCTGAAATAGTAAATAGTAAATCGTCAAATAGTAAATAACATGATGAATTTCTTAGTTGACAAAGAAGGTTATTACGGAGAGTTCGGCGGGGCATACGTTCCCGAAATCCTCCACAAATGTGTAGAAGAGTTGCAGAACACCTACCTCAAGGTGCTGCAAAGTGAGGACTTCAAGCGTGAATACGACCAGTTGCTGCGCGACTACGTGGGACGCCCTTCCCCACTCTACTTGGCACACCGCTTGTCCGAGAAGTACGGTTGCCGGATTTACCTCAAGCGTGAAGACCTGAACCACACCGGTGCCCACAAAATCAACAACAGCATCGGGCAGGTGTTGCTGGCACGCCGCATGGGCAAGCGCCGCATCATCGCCGAAACCGGAGCCGGACAGCACGGCGTTGCCACAGCCACCGTCTGCGCCTTGATGAACATGGAATGCATCGTCTACATGGGTAAGACCGACGTAGAGCGCCAGCGCGTCAATGTGGAGAAGATGAAGATGCTCGGCGCCACCGTCGTTCCCGTCACCAGTGGCAATATGACGTTGAAGGACGCCACCAACGAAGCCATCCGCGACTGGTGCTGCCATCCGTCGGACACCTACTACGTGATAGGTTCCACCGTCGGCCCGCATCCCTACCCCGACATGGTGGCACGCCTGCAGTCCGTCATCAGCGAAGAAATAAGGAAGCAGCTCCTTGAACACGAGGGACGCGAATGCCCCGACTACCTCATCGCCTGCGTAGGTGGAGGAAGCAATGCAGCCGGCACCATCTATCACTACGTCAACGACCCGAACGTGCAAATCGTCCTCGCCGAAGCCGGTGGAAAAGGCATTGAAACGGGAATGACAGCCGCCACCATCGCCCTCGGCAAGATGGGCATCATCCACGGCTCGCGCACCTACGTCATCCAGAACGAGGACGGACAGATAGAAGAGCCCTATTCCATTTCTGCCGGACTGGACTATCCGGGCATCGGCCCCATGCACGCCAACCTTGCCAAGCAGAAACGTGCCATCGTCCTCGCCGTCAACGACGATGAAGCCATCCGCGCCGCCTACGAACTGACCCGGCTCGAAGGCATCATCCCCGCATTGGAAAGTGCCCACGCACTGGGTGCGCTGGAGAAGATGAGGTTCAAGCCGACGGACGTGGTGGTGCTGACGGTGTCGGGACGGGGGGATAAGGATATAGAGACGTATTTGAGTGATAAGTGATGAGTTATAAGTGATGAGTTATTTGAAAATACGAGATACAATGAAATAAAATACAAGATACAATGAAACAATATGATTATAAAACAATCAGCCGCACCATGCTCGGTGACTTGCATACGCCGGTGAGCACGTATCTGAAGGTGCGCGACATCTTTCCGCAGAGCGCACTTATGGAGAGTTCCGACTATCATGGCAGTGAGAACAACCGCTCGTTCATCGCTCTGTGTCCGCTGGCAAGTGTCAGCATAGACCACGGCACGGCTATCTTCCGCCTGCCGGACGACAGCCGCGAAGAGCATCCCATAACCGAAGAATACCGGGTGGAAAACGCACTGAACGATTTCCTCTGCCGCTTCCGCGTGGAGGGCGAATACAGCAATTACTGCGGACTCTACGGATACACCTCCTTCAATGCTGTCCGCTACTTCGAGAATATCCCCGTGAAGGACAGCCGCGAAGCTACCAACGATGCGCCGGACATGCTGTACATATTATATAAGTACCTCATCGTCTTCAACGACTTCAAGAATGAGATGCTGCTCCTCGAGATGCTGGCGCCCGGCGAGACCAGCGAACTGGACCAGGTGCAGAAGGCCATCCATAACCGCAACTACACCGCCTACGATTTCCGCGCCATCGGCCCCACCACCTCTCCGCTTACGGACGAGGAGCACAAGGCGAATATCCGCCGGGGCATCGCCCACTGTCTGCGCGGCGACGTTTTCCAGATAGTCCTCTCCCGCCGATTCGAGCAGCGTTTCACGGGCGATGACTTCAAGCTCTACCGTGCCCTGCGCAGTATCAACCCTTCGCCCTATCTGTTCTATTTCGACTTCGGGGGCTTCCGCATTTTCGGCTCGTCTCCCGAAACCCATTGCCGCATCGAAGGCCGCCATGCCTATATCGACCCCATTGCCGGAACCACGAAGCGCACCGGCGATGCAGAGCAGGATGCCCTCAATGCCCGGTACCTGCACGACGACCCCAAAGAGAACGCCGAACACGTGATGCTGGTGGACCTTGCCCGCAACGACCTCTCCCGCAACTGCCACGATGTAAAGGTGGATTTCTATAAGGAGATGCAGTATTACAGCCATGTCATCCACCTCGTCAGCCGTGTCAGCGGAACGCTCCGCGAAGAGGCCGACCCCGTCAAGGCCTTCATCGACACCTTCCCTGCCGGTACCCTGAGCGGCGCCCCCAAGGTACGCGCCATGCAACTCATCAGCCAGCTGGAACCGCACAACCGTGGAGCCTACGGCGGCTGCATCGGTTTCATCGGACTGAACGGCTCGCTGAACCAGGCGATTACGATTCGTACTTTTGTCAGCCGCAACGGTGTCCTCTGGTTCCAGGCAGGCGGCGGCATCGTAGCCAAGAGCAACGACGAGTACGAGCTGCAAGAGGTGAACAACAAGCTCGGCGCACTGAAAAAGGCGATTGAGATGGCAGAAAAAATGTGAGTTTATGTACGATTTGACGATTTACGATGTACGATTTGCCATGCGGCGTACATTGCGCAGCCAAATCGTACATCGTAAATAAAGTAACTTCAATCGTACATCGTAAATCGTCAAATAGTAAATAAAATAGATTGTAAATACAAAAGATGAAAACAGTTATCATAGACAATTACGACTCCTTCACCTACAACCTTGCCCATCTGGTGAAAGAGCTTGGCGCAGAAGTGGATGTGCTGCGCAACGATAAATTCCGGCTCGAAGAATTGGAGCCATACGATAAAATCATCCTCTCACCCGGCCCCGGTGTCCCCGAGGAAGCCGGACTGCTGCTGGATGTCATCCGCACCTATGCCGGACGGAAACCCATACTCGGTGTCTGTCTGGGCGAACAAGCCATCGGACAAGCGTTCGGCGGAAAGCTGGTCAATCTGGAAGAGGTGTTCCATGGGGTACAGACGGAGATAAGGATGAAGGGGGAAGGATTAAGGATTAGGGATGAAGGATTAGGGGGGAAGGATTATGAAGGTATTTCTCTCGAAGAAGACTATATCTTCTGCGGTTTACCCGATAGGATTCCCGTCGGACGATACCACTCCTGGGTGGTCGATACGGAGGACTTTCCCGAAGCGCTGGCCGTTACCGCCATCAGCCCCGAAGGACAAATCATGGCGCTGAAACATCGGGAGTATGACATACACGGCATCCAGTTCCATCCTGAATCGGTACTGACACCCGACGGAAAAACAATCGTAAAAAACTGGCTTTTCAAATGAGGCACTTCAGAAAAAGAGTAAATTCAATCGTCAAATCGTAAATCGTCAAATCGTAAATAAAAAGATGAAAGCAATACTCACCCGTCTCTTCAACCACGAAGAGCTTACGTCGGAGGAAACCAAACAAATCCTCCTCAACATCACCAAGGAAATGTATCCTGAGGCGCAGATAGCAGCCTTGCTCACTGCCTTCCAGATGCGGAGCATCACTGTGGACGAGCTTATCGGTTTCCGCGAAGCACTGATGGAGACACGCCTTCCCATCGACTTCGCCCCCTATCGCCCCATCGACATTGTAGGTACGGGCGGCGACGGAAAGAACACCTTCAACATCTCCACCTGCGCTTGCTTCGTGGTGGCGGGAGCCGGCTACAAGGTTGCCAAGCACGGCAACTACGGAGCCACTTCCGTGAGCGGAGCCAGCAATGTCATCGAGCAGCACGGCGTACGCTTCACCAACAACCCCGACACGCTGAAACGCAGCATGGAGGAGTGCAACATCGCTTACCTCCATGCCCAGCTTTTCAATCCGGCGATGAAGTTTGTCGGTCCCGTACGCAAGACGTTGGGAGTGCGCACCTTGTTCAATCTGCTCGGCCCGCTGGTGAATCCATGCTGCCCGGCATACCAGCTGCTCGGTGTGGCAGACCTCTCGCAGATGCGCCTATACACCAACGTATTCTATAAGCTCGGCATTGACTTTGCCGTGGTCAACAGCCTCGACAGCTACGACGAAATCTCCCTGACGGACGAGTTCAAGGTGATGACCCGCAACTATGAGCGCATCTACCGTCCGCAGGCCCTCGGCTTCAAGGATGCCCGTCCCGAAGAACTCTTCGGCGGCGTATGCAAGGAAGATGCCGCCCGCATCTTCGACAATATCCTTACGGGGCATGCCACACCTGCACAAACGCAATGCGTCATTGTCAACGCCGCCTTTGCCATCCAAGTGATGGAGCCGCAGAAAGAGATTGAAGAGTGCATCGCCATCGCACGCGAATCACTGGATAGCGGACGGGCGCTGGCGACACTGAAAAAATTTATCGAGATTAATAAATAAAGCAATGAAAGATATACTGTCCGAAATCATCGCCCATAAGCAAACAGAGATTGAACTGCAAAAGCAGACCGTCTCTCCGGAACAGTTGCAGGAGCAGGCCGGAATCATCATCCGGGAGAATGCGGCCCACCACCGCAGCATGAAGCAGGCCCTTGCCGCTTCTTCTACAGGAATCATCTCCGAGTTCAAACGCCGTTCACCCTCTAAAGGCTGGATAAACGAGGCTGCCCAAGCAGAGGAAATACCCGCCTCCTACGAAGCCGCCGGCGCCGCCGCCCTCTCCATCCTGACGGATGAGAAGTTCTTCGGCGGTACGCTGCGCGACATCCGCACGGCCCGTCCGCTCGTCCGCATCCCCATTCTGCGCAAGGACTTCATCATCGACGAGTACCAGCTTCTGCAAGCCTGCATCGTAGGTGCCGACGCCGTATTGCTCATTGCCGCCTGCCTCAGTCCGGAGCAGTGTAGCACCCTCACCGCCCAAGCCCACGAACTCGGGCTAGAGGTATTGCTCGAAATCCACAGCCCTTCGGAACTCTCCTATATAAATAAGGAGGTCGACATGGTGGGTGTCAACAACCGCAACCTCGGCTCCTTCGTCACCGATGTGGAGAACTCCTTCCGGATAGCCCGGCAACTGCGCGAAGCCACCCACGGACCGGCATCCCCGCTCCTTGTTTCCGAAAGCGGCATCTCCGACCCCGAAACCATCTGCCGCCTGCGTGCCGCCGGCTTCCGCGGTTTCCTCATCGGCGAAACCTTCATGAAAACAGCCAATCCGGGCGAAACCCTGAAAGAGTTCATCCAAGACAGTCTCTTAATTAGTAATTGAAAGTTGATAATTGAAAGTTGATAATTGTAAATACAAAAGTCTCTCATACAGCGTTACATCGCGCAGCCAAATTGTAAATCGTAAATTGTAAATCGTAAATAAAATGTCTCCTCTCATCAAAGTATGCGGAATGACCGAAGCAGAAAACATCCGCAATGTAGAACTGCAAGGGGTAGATATGATTGGTTTCATCTTCTACCCAAAATCTCCCCGTTGTCTGTGCCAGATGCCCGGGTATCTGCCAGCCTGCGCCAAGCGTGTCGGCGTCTTTGTCAACGAAAGTAAGGAAAACATCCTGATGTATACCGACCGTTTCGGCCTGGACTACATCCAGCTGCATGGCAATGAGGCTCCCGAGTACTGCCGTTCCCTGCGCAATGCAGGCCTGCACCTCATCAAGGCTTTCTCCATCTTGCTGCCCAAGGACCTGCTTTCCGTATCTGCCTACAATGGTCTGTGCGACTATTACCTCTTCGACACCAAGACCCCACAGTACGGCGGTTCCGGCAACCAGTTCGACTGGAACCTCCTACACCGCTACAACGGTCCCACCCCGTTCCTGCTCAGCGGTGGCATCAACCCCTACAGCGTAAAAGCCCTCCGGGAGTTCCGCCACCCCTATTTCGCAGGTATCGACATCAACAGCCGCTTCGAGACGGCACCGGGAATAAAGGATGTGGAACGCATCTCAAACTTCCTGAAAGAACTCAAGGGAGGTACGATTTGACAATCTATACTATTTACGATTTGACGATTTACGATTTACGATTAAAGTTAGATTTTGCTGATAAGAATCGTAAATAAAGTAACTCCAATCGTAAATAGTAAATTGTAAATCGTAAATAGTAAATTGAAAATCGTAAATAGTAAATTGTAAATCATAAATCGTAAATAAAGTAATTTCAATCGTAAATTGTAAATTGTAAAATTGTAAATCGTATGTTGAACCGCATTAACCAACTTTTCCAGGACAGCCCCAAGAATCTGCTGTCCATTTACTTTTGTGCAGGCTGTCCCAACCTCGACGGTACTGCCGACGTTATCCGTGCCCTCGAAAGAAACGGAGTCAGCATGATTGAAATCGGAATTCCGTTCAGTGACCCCATGGCCGACGGCATTGTCATTCAGAACGCCGCCACCCGTGCCCTGCACAACGGCATGTCCCTCCGCCTGCTTTTCGAACAATTGCGCGACATCCGTCGCGATGTCCGCATCCCGCTTGTCCTTATGGGATACCTCAATCCCATCATGCAGTTCGGCTTCGAAGCCTTCTGCCAGAAGTGCGTGGAATGCGGCATCGACGGCGTCATCATTCCCGACCTCCCTTTCCGCGATTACGAAGAGAGTTACAAAGCCATCGCCTCGAAGTATGACATCCGTGTCATCATGCTCATTACCCCCGAAACCAGCGAAGCCCGCGTCCGCGAAATAGACGCCCACACCGACGGATTCATCTATCTGGTGTCCAGTGCCGCCACCACCGGTGCCCAGAAAGACTTCGACACCCGGAAGCAAGCCTACTTCAAGAAGATAGAGGATATGAACCTGCGCAATCCACGCATGGTAGGCTTCGGCATCAGCAACAAGCAGACATTCGATGCCGCCTGCGCCCATTCATCCGGTGCCATCATCGGCAGCCGCTTCGTCACGCTGCTCAACGAGAAGGAAGGAGATGCGGAAAAGGCTATCAGGCAGTTGAAGGAAGATTTGAAACAGTGAGCTTATTCAAATTTCATACAATATATTTTTCGCAATGAAAAAATAAAAGAGACAAAATCTGCAAAGACTTGTCTCTTTTATTTTCTCCCCATCTCATATTTCACTATCTTTGTGCCCGAAAAAAGCTCTAATACGAATATCATGAAAGTCGATTGCCCTTCCGTACTATTGATTTACACTGGCGGAACTATCGGAATGATAGAAAATCCCGAGACCGGTGCGCTTGAGAACTTCAACTTCGACCAACTGCTGCAGCATGTTCCCGAACTGAAGCGCTTCAACTACCGCATCTCTTCCTATCAGTTCGACCCACCGATCGACTCTTCCGACATGGAGCCTTCCCTCTGGGCAAAGATTGTAAAAATCATCAACTACAACTACGACAATTTCGACGGCTTCGTCATCCTGCACGGTACCGATACGATGGCCTATACAGCCTCCGCCCTCAGCTTCATGCTCGAGAACCTTTCCAAGCCGGTCATCCTCACCGGTTCCCAGCTTCCCATCGGCACCCTGCGCACCGACGGGAAAGAGAACCTCATCACCGCCATTGAAATAGCCGCCGCCAAGCATCCGGACGGTACTCCTATCGTCCCCGAAGTGTGCATCTTCTTCGAGAACGAGCTGATGCGGGGCAACCGTACCACCAAAATCAATGCCGAGAATTTCAACGCTTTCCGCTCCTTCAACTATCCCGCACTGGCAAAGGCAGGCATCCATATCCGCTATAACGAGCACCTCATCCGCCGTCCCGACCCGTCGCGCCCCATGAAGCCGCACTACCTTTTCGACACCAATGTCGTAGTGCTCACCCTCTTTCCCGGCATCCAGGAAAGCATCATCAACTCCGTGCTTCATGTTCCCGGCCTGAAAGCCGTGGTCCTCAAGACCTTCGGTTCCGGCAATGCCCCCCAGAAAGAATGGTTCATCCGCCAGCTGAAAGAAGCCAGCGAACGTGGCATTGTCATCGTCAACATCACCCAATGCCAAAGTGGCGCCGTCGAGATGGGGCGTTACGAAACCGGTCTGCAACTTCTCCAGGCAGGTGTCATCAGCGGCTATGACAGCACCCCCGAATGTGCCGTCACCAAACTCATGTTCCTCCTGGGGCATGGACTGGACCAAACCGAAATCCGCCACCGCATGAATTCCGACCTGGCAGGAGAAATCACCAAGATTTAGTAAAGCGGCAATACAGAGGGCATTTAGTAATATTGATAATTTTCAAGACAAACTTGCATTATCTATCCATGTAAAATCGTTAAAAAGCGTTAACCAATACGCTTTTATCCCCCATTAATAAGGCATATTAGCTTAAATAAACGTACTTTTGCTTACAATCAAACAAAACAAATGTAAAATATGGGAGAGAATATCCAATACAAACGCTTTCTGCCGCTTGTTATTCTTGCAATGAGTATACTGCTGCAGGGTTGTAAAGACGATGTTTTTAACCCCGAGAAAGTGAAAGCAGCCTATCAGGATAGGTTTCCGGTCAAGAACATAGACCCGGCTATGGATTGGAAAATGACTCAGCAGGTCCGGGTCAATGTTTCTGTATCCGAAGATACCGGCATCGACTACACCATACGTATTTACGACAAGAACCCCTTAATCAGCCGGTCATCCGCCAAACTGCTGGCAGAAGGCACCGCCAATAATACAACAGTATTTACTACCGTCATGGACTGCCCTTCTGTGCTGACGAGCGCTTTTGTGTGCCGCACCGATGCACACAGCCGCAACATAGTAAAATACGTATCCATCCAAAACGGTCAGCTCCATGCCGCTTTCGGCAGTTCCCCCACAACTACACGTGCCGCATGGACACGCAGTGTCAGCATCGAGACCTATTCACCGGAAAAGTCTGAGGCAGAAATCACCGCAATGCTATCAAGTGCCGAAGAAATAAGGCCGAATACCGATTTTCAAAACGGAAAAGCCTACAAAATCTCCAAAGACAATATATATAGGAATAAAATCAGCAAGGACGGCATGGGAAGTGACAATCCGGCCATCATCATCATTGAAGGCAGCTGGGAACCCAATGGAAACAACATGACCGTTGAACGAGGCTTCGAATTCTATGTGATTGACGGAGGGGAAATCGTGATACCGGACGAGCACACCTTCACTTTAGTGCAATCCAGCCGGTTTATCGTCTACGCGGGTGGAACCATCAAAGGGAACGACATCGAATTGACCAATGCATCCGGAGGCAGCTACAACTACAATGCCGGCACTATGGAAATAGACGATTTCCATGTCAGCCAGGGAGGAGCATTCTATAATTGCGGTACCGTGCGTGTCGATGAAATGAATTTCGACAGCGGATGCAAATTCATCAACCAGGGCAAAGCCTATATCGAGAAAACCGACAGCAACATCACTATAGACAACGGATGCTATCTATATGTAGAAGAATTTGTCGGCACACTGAACATGGGAGACATCTCCTCTGCAGAGATAGAGGATTTCGGAGACCATAGCAACAATTACAACACCCAAATCACGATGGGTGACAACTCCATGATAACCGTGCTTGATGAAGCGGAATTGTCACAAGCACAATTTATGGGTCCAAACAATGAATATGCACTGGTAAAAATCAATAAAATTGAAGATATAGGAAATTTCTCCAGCCAGGGAAACATTCATTATGAAGTGAAAGAAATTGACGATGATATCACCGAGGACAGGTGGGAAGCCAAATTCCTTGATGCCATCAAGAACACCCAAGGAACCATATCCAAATGGGGAGAATCCCCCATCACCATTCCCGCCGGAGACTGTACGGGCGAAGGCAACACTCCGGACGAGTCCGGCTCAGAAACCCCTACAGACCCGGTCTCCTATACGTACGTATTCGAAGACAACTTCCCGTTGGTAGGCGACTATGACTTCAACGACGTGGTCTTGGACGTGGAGACCCGCTATCACCGCGAGAAAAAGACGAACCACATCAAGCGCATACAGCTCGACGTGACCCTTGCTGCAGCAGGAGCAAGCAAGCCGTTGGGCGTAGGGCTACGGATTGTCGGAATCAATAAATCAGCTATCAAAGAAATCAAGACCGGAGGCGACGATTCGCGTTTCCAGGAGTCATTCAACAGCTCGTACAACAAATTCAGGTATAACAACGTTACTTACATGGAAGATTCCGATCCGAGTGTCGTAATCCCCATCGCAGGCGAGGTACACAATGTATTCGGAGTTGAACCGGGTGAGATGGTAAATACCGGCATTGGAGTAACCGCCAAAGAGTACACTTATGAAGTCATTATTGAACTGGCAGACCAAACCCGGACAGAGCCCCCATTCTCAAAAGACAATCTGGACTTCTTCATCTGTTATCAATATAAAAGCATGGAACAACGCATGGAAGTTCATCTTTACGAATTTTGGGGATATGGCGCCACTGCCGCCGGAACCATACAGCAAGAGAATCTTGACTTGGCAGGCAACAACACGTGGGCAATCTGCGTGCCGTATGGCTTCCGCTATCCCAAAGAAACAATCAATGTGTCACGTACTGATATCCCCGAGGCAAGCGCATATCCGGAATTCATCTATTGGGCCCAAGACAGAACCCAGTATACGGAATGGTACGAACACCCGGTAGAAGAAAATGTATATAGATAAATATAGCAAACAACTATCATAAACAATGAAACAAATATTATTTGTAGATGACAAACCTGCCATAGGCAAGGTACTCTCGGTCTATTTAGGGAAAGAGAATGAGCTGGTTTATTTTGAAGATCCCGTCAGGGCCATAGAATGGTTGAACGAGGGGAACGAGCCCGCTCTCATCATTTCGGACATACGCATGCCCAAAATGACCGGAGGTGAATTCCTGGCATATCTGAAAAGCAATTCACTTTTTAAGGACATTCCGGTCGTGATGCTTTCCAGTGAGGAAAGTACCACCGAGCGCATCAACCTGCTCGAAGCCGGAGCCGAGGATTTCATACTGAAACCTTTCAATCCTATGGAGCTGAAGGCCCGCATCAAGAAATTTCTCTAAACAACAAAATCAATGGATATGTTATATTATATCTACATAGGTAGCAACCGCGTCACCATCGACCACTTGAGCAAAATTGCGGGAGGCATGTTCATGGCTGTTTCATCCTGCAACAAAGCGGCGAAAGTCATCGACGGTATCCGCGAACGGTACAACACATCCATTCTTTACGAAGAAAGCACCCCTCAAACGGACAGCCAGAACATCACTTTCCTGCACAAGCGCTTCCCCCGTGTCTACATCATCCTCATCACTGAAGGACTGCAGAAGGAACACCGCAAGCTCTATCTGCAGGCAGGTGTCAACAACACCCTCTCCCCCATGGCCAGCGAAGAGAGCCTCCAGCAAATGACAAAATTCCTCCAACTGCGCAAGGAGCATAAGTTGCAGGAATTCAGCCAGTCACACCGTAAGATATTCAACACCTTCCACCTGCCTGTGTGGAAGCGCATATTCGACATCCTTTTTGCTGTTGCCGTACTGATTGTGCTGTCTCCCATACTCATCGCGACAGCCATAGCCATCCGCGTGGAAAGCAAGGGAAGAGTGATTTACAAGTCCCAGCGTGTAGGCAGCAACTACCAGATATTCAACTTCCTGAAGTTCCGCTCCATGTACACCAATGCCGACAAGCGCCTGAAAGAGCTGAACGCCCTCAACCAATATAAGATAGAGGAAGAGCTTACGGACGAGCAGCCCGATATCCGCTTCGACGACCTGACCGGCACTTCCGAAGAGGAGGCTACCCTGCTGATTTCGGACGATTTCGTCATCTCCGAAGAAGATTTCCTTAAAAAGAAGGCCCAAGAAAAACAGAATACGTTTGTCAAGATAGAGAACGATCCCCGCGTCACCCGCGTAGGCCGTTTCATCCGCAAGTACAGCATTGACGAACTGCCGCAGCTGTTCAACGTCCTCAAAGGAGACATGAGCATCGTGGGCAACCGCCCGCTCCCCCTCTACGAGGCCGAGCTGCTGACCAGCGACGCATATATCGAGCGCTTCATGGCCCCTGCCGGACTGACGGGACTGTGGCAAGTGGAGAAACGAGGCGGTGCCGGGAAGATGTCGGCCGAAGAGCGCAAGCAACTGGACATTAAGTACGCCAAAGAATTTTCATTCTGGCTGGACATGAAGATACTGTGCAAGACGCTGACAGCGTTTGTGCAGAAAGAGAATGTATAAAAATAAAGATAATAGGAATTATATGGCTTTAGAGATGATAAAAAGATATATCACGTCCATCATTTACAGTGTAATCCTCTTAGGATTGTTGGGGGTACCTTTGTCTGTGGCTGCGCAGCAGGAGTTGACACGGGAGGAGCGCATCAAGATATTGGAAGCCTTAAAAGCCGAAGATGAAAAAACAAATATCAGTACAGTTGGTCTGATAACTTCAAGTATGCCTACGGAAATAGACAAATTAGAGCTTCCTCCCCTTTCTGTTTTTTTGGATGCTGTGATAGAAAATGCAACGGTAAAGCGTGCCCAATCACAAGTAGAACAAGTCAGAAACCAATACCGCCTGCAAAAGCGGAATTGGTGGAATTATTTCCGATTCAACGGGAATTATTCTTACGGACGATATAATGTGATTGGTAATGCTAGCGATGAATTCACCCCAATGTACCAAACAACGATGTCAAGTGCCCAACATAATTTTAACGTAGGCGCCAGTGTCGGTATCAGTTTAGGAGAATTGTTCAATCGTCCGTTAAAGCTCAAAGATTACCGTTATCAAATAGAACAACTCCAATATTCACAAGAAGAAGTGATGGAACAACGAAAGCTGAGAGTGTTGGAAGCCTATAATGCAGTTACCGAACAACTGGCAACCATCAAAGCGAAGGCCGAATCGGCTGCATTATACAATGCACAAATGAAGATTTCAGAGAATAATTTCATACAAGGCACTATTGACATAATCTCATTGTCTCTAGAACGTGCCCGCCGTTCCGGCGCCGTTGTTTCTTATGAGCAGGCCCGGGTAGCTTTGCACAACTCTATCGTTCTACTAGAAATGTTGACAAATGTAAAGGTCATTAAAGATAAATAACTCTTTATGGATATAGTACAATTTTTAACCCAATTCTTTTACCGCATCCGTTATTGGTTGCTGTGGGGAAGTCTCATAGTTACCGCATTGGTAATCTATTTTACCCAGTTCCTTCCCTTCAACTATACGGTAAATAGCAGTCTCTATGCTGGTATAACCAACAGCACCAATCTGGATGGAACAGAATTGTTGAATATAAATAGTACCTTTGACAATATCATCAATATTGCCAAATCCAAAAGTACATTGGAAAAAGTTTCCATCCGTCTGCTCGCCACCAACTTGGTCCATGGCGATGAATGGAAAGACAATATGTATATTCAAGCCAAACATTATCGCCAACTCATTCAGGCCACTCCCAAAGAGGTTCTTGCCTTAGTCAATCGTTCGTCTGTAGACAAAACAACAGAAAACCTCACAAAATATCGCAAGGAAAGTGGACAGAATTATATTTATGCAATCTTCAGCCGTCCCACTGCCTACTACAGCTATGCAGCATTGAACACGATTGACGTAAAGCGGTTGGGAACCAGCGACTTGATAGAAATCAATTACACAACTACCGATCCGGGTATTGCCCAAAATACGGTCAAGATACTGGAGGACGAATTAATGAAAGCTTATGAAATTCTGCGTTTCAGTGCCACAAACAATGTCATTGCCTATTTTGAGGAGGAAGTCAGAAAAGCTAAAGCCCTTTTGACAAGAGAAGAAGATGATTTAACTGATTACAGCGTTAAGGAGCAAGTCATCAACTATAACGAGCAATCGAAAGCATTGGCTCTGACCAAATATGCTGCTGATGACCGCATAGAGGCCTCTCAACGTACTTATGAGAGTGCTGTGGCATTACGCAAGATGTTGGAAGAGAAAATGGACATTCGTGCCAAAATAATCCGTACCAATACAAATCTGCTGCAAGAGTTGGAGAAAGTCAGCAATTTGAATCAGAGTATTATGGAGCATGAAATTTTCACAACAGAGAAAAGCCAACAGAGCAGTGAAAAGCTCCTCAAAGAAAAAGAAAATCTTAAAAAGGCGGAAGAGAAAATCAGCCATCTTTCCGACAATTTGAACGAATATAGTTTTTCCAAGGAAGGAGTAGGTATTAAAAACATGGTGGATGAATGGCTTATGGCTTGTATTAACGAAGCAAAAGCTAAAGCAGAATTGCAGGTACTTTCAAATCGCCAAATTGATATCATCAACGAATACGCTCATTTCTCTCCTATAGGTACCCAAGTAAAACGAAAAGAACGTGCCATAGGCATTGCCGAAGATACCTATCGCCAGCAGTTAAAAGGATTGGCAGATGCACACTTGCGTTTGCAAAATATAAAAATGACCACCGCTAACCTACAGATTATTTCAGATCCCAATTATCCGTTGACAGATAACGGTCGAAAAAGAGCCGTTATTATTATAGCAGCATTCTTTGGCAGCCTGATATTTATTACCGCCTACTTCCTGCTCATCGAGTTACTGGACCGTACCCTTCGCGACCCCATACGCAGCAAACGTCTGACGGGATTACCTGTTATTGCTGCCTTCAACGGTATCAGCAATTTAAAATATCGTGGTTTCCTTAAGGCATGCAACCGTTTGGCAGCCGCATACAGTTGTCGTCAATTAAATAACTATTTGCAGCCCGGACGTCCCACTATAATAAATCTGCTCAGCATGAACGCCCGCGAAGGTAAATCATTTCTTGCCAAATACTTTATCCAGTACTGGGAATCGGAAGGTATTCGGGTACGCCTTGTAGAACATAACCATGATTTTGAAATAAAAGACAAAATATATGTACAGGCTCAAGAACTTTCCGATTTTTGGCAATTAAATGAAGCAGAAGAAATACCGGATGTCATACTGGTAGAATACCCTTCCGTCAATGTAGCATCACTGCCTATACCCGTTCTGAAAAAAGCGGATTTCAATCTACTGATAGCCAATGCCTGCCGTTTGTGGGGTAAGGATGACGACAATCGTTTAAAACCGTTGAAAGACGAACTGGCAGACACTCCATTATTCCTTTATCTGAACAATGCCGACCGTGAAGTTGTAGAAGCCTTCACCGGAGAACTGCCTCCGAAGACTCCGGTACACTCCTTCTTCAGCCGATTGGCACAATTAGGCCTGACTTCAAAACCAGCAGCCGTTAAATAATGACCAGAAATATGGGAATTGCAACAAGACACATATCTCCACAAATAGCTTTATCCGCCGTGCTTTTTATCGGTCTGGCGGCTATAGCCTATCATGCACTAAATGACCAATTGCTGAAGGCATTTCTTGTTGTCCTCATCCCCATTGCCATAATTTATATTATATTGTCGATAAAACGTCCTTTGATTGCACTTATCACTTATGGAACGCTCTGCTATTTCTGGGGAGTCATTTATCGCACCTTTATCCGAGTCAACGGCATCAGCATACTCTTGGACATCGGAATGTTATTCTTTCTATTTTGCATGATATTGCATTCCCCTTATTCCAAAGACATCAAGTGGAGACGTTCTTTCAATGTGGTTACGGTAGCTTACGCTATTTGGTTTGTCTTTTGTTTTCTGGAAATAGTCAATCCCAACGGATTGACAGAGGCATGGGTAAACTCCAGAGCCATGTATCCTGCCACACTGATATTCATCATCCTGCTGACAGCTTTCTTTACGCGTTTTAAATTAGTAAAGGCATTGATAATGATTATAGCCATATTTACAACCATATCATTTATCAAGCTAATGATACAAAGATACATAGGCTGGGACCAGTATGAGACAACCTGGCTCTATTCATCCGAAAGTTACCGTACCCACCTTCTCCGCACCGGTATCCGATATTTCTCTACATTTACCGATGCGGGCAATCATGGTTCAAACATGGGCAATATAGCACTGGTATACAGCATCATCTTTTTTTATACCAAAGGGGAAAAAATACGTTGGTTCTATCTGGCAATCGCTATAATGGGAGTTATCGGGCTATTCATGTCCGGCACACGCGGTGCAATGATTGTCCCATTAGGAGGATTGGTCCTTTTCTGCCTAATCAATAAAAGTATAAAGTTCACATTGGCAAGTGCCATAGTAGGAATCGGAATATACATTTTCTTTGCCTTCACCTATATCGGTGAAAGCAATGCTATGATCAGCCGTATGAGAACTGCCTTTAAACCCACCCAGGACGCATCCTTCAATGTACGTATTGAGAACCAGAAGAAGATGGCCGAGTACATGAAAGACAGGCCGTTCGGCGAGGGAATAGGATTGGCCGGAGTAGAAGCGCGGAAATATGGAAACCGATATATCACAACCTTCCCGGTAGATTCATATTATGTCAAAATATGGGTACAAACCGGCATTGTGGGACTTATATTGCATATTGCCGTATTATTAATTTGTCTGTTTTGGGGATGTTATCTCATCATGTTCAAAGTGAGGAATACAGAATTTCGAGGTATACTTACCGCTTTTATATGCGGACTATTTGGATTAATGTTAAGTGCATACGGAAATCAGTTTTTCGGACAGCCCAATACGCAATTTATCCTATGGACATTCTTTGCATGTATCGTCAATAGTCCTTATATTGACAAGCAACTCCTCGAAGAGAAACGACAATTATTAACGAAATAATAAACAGTAACTATATGAACGAAATCTTTTCCATATTCAATCCGGACTGGTGGATGGACGAAAACAACAATGCCCTGCAAATGGGAGATGCTATCTTGTTTTTGATTTTCCTGCTCCCCATTGCCTATTTGTTCATCTATTCTCTCGCTTCTCTGAGAAAGTACAAGAATCCCTATCCCCATGCAAATATACAACACCGTTTTCTTGTTGTATTCACCGTCCTGCGTGACGGCAAAGAGGTTATCAGCAGTATCAACACTTTCCTTGACACGCAAAACTATCCGCGCGAGAAATATGACATTGCAGTCGCTGCCACCCAACTACCCGAGGAGGATCTTATCACACTTCTTCAGATGCCGGTCAATATTGTAGTGCCCGATAAGGAAAGTTGTACCAAAGTATACGCTATCCAGCAGGTCATGGAACGTTATTCTCCACACGAATATGATATGGTAGTTATTTTCAACTCCGACAACCGTGTAGTGCCCAACGCACTTGACTTATTCAACAATGCATATTATTCGGGATGCGATTCCATCCAGGCACACCGTATGGCTGAGAACCTGAATACCAGCATTGCTGTCCTTACGGCTGCCAGTGAAGAAATCAACAACCATATATTCCGCAAGGGTCAAGTAACTCTGGGATTCTCTTCAGCCCTAATCGGTTCGGGGATGGCTTTTGATTTTGCGATGTTCCATGAAATAGCTCCTACATTGAAAGGAAGCGACTTCAGCAAAGCAATGGAAGTAGCTTTGCTGGAACAAAACATATATACAGAATACTTGGAAGAAATTGTCTGTTACAGCAAGAAGAAGGACAATGCGTACGGCTATAACGAAGAGCGCCAGCGCTGGATTGCCTCCCAGTACAGCAGCACTTTCCTGGCATTGAAGCGCCTTCCCCTTGCCTTCCTGCAAGGGCGGTGGGATTATTGCAATAAACTGGTACAGTGGATTATGCCTTCCCGCCTGCTACTTATCGGACTTACCGTCCTCATAGCTATAGGGATGACTTTCTTGGACTGGACACTCTGCTTTAAATGGTATATACTGCTGCTAGCCATTGGCGTCACCTTCCTTATGGCAATGCCCGAAGGGGAAATAGCCCGCCATTTCCGCAAAGCAGTTTGGGCCATGCCTATACTGATATTCTCAAGTATATTCAGCCATATAGGACGCTTTTTCGGCAAAAAAAAGAAAAAGATAACAAGCATCAGTAACCATGAAAATAGCGATTGAAGCTCAACGCATCTTCCGCAGTGACAAGCACGGAATGGACTTTGTCATTCTGGAAACTCTAAAAGAGTTGCAGAAGCGTAAGGACGGGAACCACTATTATGTGCTGGTTTCTGCGGGCGAAGACCGCTGTCTGGAAGAATCGGAGAACCTAAGCATCATAGAAGTGCATTGTCCCTCTTATCCATTATGGGAGCAAGTGGCATTACCTTATACTGTACAGCAATTGCAGGCAGACCTGCTACATTGTACATCCAATACAGCTCCGTTGTGGTGCCCGGTCCCCTTGGTACTGACATTGCATGACATCATCTATCTGGAACCGCGGCAGCACCGCAGCCCTTCGCTCTATCAGGAAATGGGATGGCACTACCGACGGATGGTTGTTCCAAGAATATTGAAGAAGTGTAAAAAGATAATCACAGTGTCACATTTCGAATGCAACCGCATCCGGGAAGCGTTGCACCTGCCGGAGCAACAGATAACAGCTGTATACAACGGATACAATAAACACTTTATCCCTCGGACACCCCACTCCAACATCATCAAAAAATACATCCCACAAGAAGGTTTTCTGTTCTTCTTGGGCAATACCGACCCCAAGAAAAATGCAGCACGCACACTGAAGGCTTATGCCCTCTATCTGGAAAAATCGGCTGTGAAACGTCCGTTGCTGATAGCCGATTTGAAAGAGGAATATATTGACGCCCTCCTCCGGCAAGAGCAAATCACAGAAATAAAGAAACAGTTGTTTTATCCGGGCTACATTGACAACCAAGATTTGGCAGCCCTTTATAATACAGCCTTCACCTTTTTATACCCTTCCCTGCGCGAAAGTTTCGGCATTCCCATACTCGAAGCCATGGCTTGCGGCACTCCCGTCATTACAAGCCACACTTCGGCCATGCCCGAAGTGGCAGGTGAAGGAGCAGTTCTTATCAATCCGGAACAACCGCAACAAATAGCCGATGCCCTGATTAAATTGGAAAATGACGCGGACTTCTATCAAAAACAAGTAGACTATGGGCTGGAACGTGTGAAACTCTTTTCATGGAGGAATACAGCTGAAGCATATTCGAAGATTTATCGCGAAATACAGAAGAAACAATCATTAGAAACCTAAATAAAAGCCATAGGTATGAAAGACTTTATCATTACCAGCCTGCAGACGTGGGACATTGAAATAGGAAGCACCATCAAGAATACGGCGCTAGAAATTTCAAAGCAGAACCGAGTGCTCTACATCAATACACCTATGGACTATTCCACCCGGCTGAAAGGCAACAAGCAAGCTCCCTCCTACATACGCCGTATGTCTGTCATCAAAGGAGAAGCTTCTCCCCTGCGGCAAATCAACAAAAACATGTGGGTACTGGACTGCCCGTTCACACTTTTGTCCGTAAACTTTCTACCCGCTCCCTTGTTCAACTCCTTCAACAGACAGAACAACCGCCGTATCGGCCGGTGGATTGTGCAGCAAGCTGCACAACTCGGTTTTAAGGACTACATCCATCTTATTGATACGGACATCTACCGCAGCCGGTATCTGAAGGAATACATTCATCCGGTGCTATCCATCTACTACCGTCGCGATTACATCATCGGAGAAGCCTATTGGCGCAAGCACGGTACCCGCCTCGAGCCAGAGCTGGCCGCTTCTGCAGACATTGTATTGGCGAACTCCAGCCGCTTCGCTGCAGAATTGCTAGCCTATAATCCGGAGACATATCCGATAGAAACCGGAGTGAACATAGAGCTGTATGATGCTTCCCGAAGCTACGGCATACCCGCCGACATAAAAGGAATTCCCCACCCCATCATCGGATACATGGGTACTGTAAACAGTACCCGCCTGGACGGAGATTTGCTCTATGAAATAATCAGACAACGCCCCGAATACAACTTTGTGTTCACCGGACCGGAAGATAACGGATTCCGCCAACACCGTATCCACACACTGAAGAACGTCCATTTTCTCGGGCAAAAAAAAACAAGTGAATTGCCTGCATATATTGCCACCTATGACGTTTGCATAAACCCACAAATAATAAACGACATCACCGATGGCAACTACCCGCTGAAAATTGACGAATATCTGGCAATGGGCAAACCGACCGTGGCAACCAGTACCCACACCATGCGCAACATCTTTGCAGGCTACACGCACTTGGCCACGAACCCGCAAGAGTGGCTTTCTGCCATTGACCACGCCATAACCGAATCCGATGACAAAAAATTGGCACAACAACGCATATCCTTCGCTGAAACCCACAGTTGGGGGCACAGCGTGAAGAAAATTTATAGAATCATTGAGCATTTCAATAATAGAATATTATGAATTATCGCAACATCGATGACTTGAACCACTGCATCCTGCAACATCTCAGCATACTGCCACGTGATTTTGACCTGATAGTGGGCATCCCCCGCAGTGGCATGTTTCCCGCCAACCTGCTGGCACTCTATTTGAATCTGCCAGTAACAGACTTGGACTCATTCCGCAACGGACACATCTATCAGACCGGAGAACGTGGCAAAACTTTCAACATGACCCACATCCGCAAAGTATTAGTGGTAGATGACAGCATTGCCACCGGAAACGCCATAAATAAATGCCGAACATTGCTGAAAGCTCTCAATGACAACTATGAAATAAAATATTGTGCCATTTACAGTGTGCCTGAACATACCAGAAGCGTGGATTATCATTTTGAGATTCTGGATTATCCCCGTTTCTTCCAGTGGAACATAATGAACCATGGAATCCTGAAAAAAGCATGTTTGGATATTGACGGGGTTCTTTGCGTAGATCCTACTCCCGAAGAAAATGATGACGGACCACGCTACCGCGAATTCCTACTGAACGCCCAACCCTTATTCATTCCCCGTACCGAAGTAGGTACGCTGGTCACTTCACGTTTAGAGAAATACCGCCCGGAAACCATGGCCTGGTTAAAGAAAAACCATGTAAAATATGATAAACTGGTCATGCTAGACCTGCCCAACAAAGAAGCCCGCCAACGTGCCAACTGCCATGCCTCATTTAAAGCCAAAGAATATAAATTATCCACCACCTACATGCTTTTTGTAGAAAGTTCCCTACAACAAGCCATAGAAATCAATCGTCTGACCAAGAAGCCAGTACTCTGTACGGAAACTTTTCAAATGATTTACGATTCAAAATCCATCTACTATAATCTAAAGTCTGGAGAAACTTTCCCTTGGCTACGACGTTTCCTCATCTCAAAGCGTGACAAGCTAAAAAGGCTGCTAAACAAATAAGCTTTATACAATATTATGACTACCTTTGCATCTTTTTAAAAACAAATAATCATGACTAAAAATTTAATTTAGCCCTTACCGTAGATGGGCAAAAGTTCTGGAGTTTTAACGGAACAACCAAACATGCAGAAGAAAGACTGGTAATAGCCGAAGTTATTAAACAAGTCATTCGGACAATCTTCAAGAGTGACCGGAAAGCCAGCTTCAGGGAAAGCAAGGAACTCATCCCCATAGAGAACCGGATAAAAAAAATAAAACAAGTTTCTGAACAAGAGAAAGAATAAAAAGCTTTCAATTTACATTTATTAAGACAAGTACGGTTTCCATAAGTTTAGAAACCGTAACTTGTTGTTTGTCAACAAAAACAACGTATGCAGACCGTACCTATTCGGGCTGCACCACTATTTTATTATCCCTACCTTTGCACCATAAAACAAAGAGAAAACGCTACGAAAAACGCCGTCGCAACAACAAGCAACCACGCTTTACGCAATACTTTTCCTTGCAAAAAACAATTAAAATGAAAAGAAATTTCTATTTACAACATCCCTTGATGGCCATGTGCGACCCCAGAATGCAACAACTGACAGAAAAAGAAGGCTTGAGAGGATTGGGTGCCTATTGGGTCATCATCGAGAAACTGGGAATGCTGCCCGAACCTCGCGCACGACAAGAATACCTCCGTCCCCATTGCGACGGGAAGAAAGTAACGCTTGCCTACCTCCTGAAAATTATCCGGGAATACGGACTCTTCGAACTCGAGGAAGACGGATATTTCACGCCGAAAGAGCTGAATCCCCCACGCAAAAAAGACGAAAAAACGGCAAAAAAGGGGGAGGCAAAGCCGTATTCCAAGGCAAAAAATGACGAAAAATGGCAAAAAACACCGAGGGAAAACGCCGAAAAACAAGCCCTAGAAACAATCAATCCACTAGAAAACAGCGAATTACCGAAAGCGACAGAGGGAAATAATAAAGAGAATATAAATAATCATATAAAAACAACAGCAGCATCAGCAGCAGAAGAAGAAACTGCCGCTGATGCCGATAGGCCTCTTCCGCCGTCGGATGCCGGAGGAGTGCCACCGTCAACGTCCGGAGGAGCGCAGACCACTTGCGACGGCAACGATGACGACGACAACGACGATGGCAGCGACCGGTCGCAAGACCCGGGACACCCCGTACGACCATGGCGCGAAATGGTGGATAACCTCACCCTCGAAAGCTCCTGGCTGGACATCGCCTGCATGAAAAGCGGCTACGGATGCCTGCTGAAACGCCACATCCGGGAAGCGGTGAAAATATTCAAGCAACACATCGAAGCCTACGGCAAAGGAGGTAATCTACTGGAAATAAGTGATGTGCAAGGATATTTCGTCAACTATGTCAGTGCCGGAAGCCGGACCTCACACGCCCTGCACGAGGCTCTCTGCTCCCTGGACACCAAGCAGCAGGCGACAGCACCTCCCGACCCCTACCGCTACGAGCAGCTTGTGGACGGACGGCGCACCTACCTGGGCTGCCCCATCCCCGACGGAGCGCCACCCCGACCGGACAATACCGCCTTCTGGAACGAAACGACCCGTTCGTGGACGTCGCAAACCCCGCCGCCTTCATCGAAAAAGCCGAAACAGAAACCCGGCTGAAACGCCACACTCCGGCATCCGGAATGCCACACCCCAGCGCCCCGGATGCCACACTTCAGCACGTCCCAAGTGTGGCATTCCACCCCGTGAAGTGTGGCATTTCCCCCCGCGAAGTGTGGCTTCGGAAGGGGTGAAACCATTCATGTATAACCATTTACCGGACAAAAGGACAAAGAGACAAAAACGAGAAGACAAGTACGTCCTTCTGTCCAACAAAACAAATCCCATATGAGAAATTTTCATCAACGCGGCATTGACACCCGCGGCCGCATCAGCGGCAAAATCAAGACCATCTGCCCGCAATGCAACGACACCCGCGGACACAAAGGCAACAAGTCACTCTCCATAGACCTGGACAAAGGCCTGTGCTACTGCCACCACTGCGGCTACAAGCTCTACGTGCCCGACGACGCCGAAGAACGCCTCAAGCAGCAGCGCCGCGACATGCACCGGAAGCCCTCCGCACCGCCCCAGCACTTCCGCCGTCCCACCTTCGACCCTGCCCGGATGCAACTCTCCGAGAACCTGGAACGCTACTGGACCACCGTCCGCTGCCTGCCGCAGGAGCTGCTGCGCACCCTGCGCATCACCGAAGAGACGGTGCGCCTCCCGGAGAGCAGCCAGGAGGAGAACTGCATCTGCTTCAACTACTTCGAGAACGGGACGCTCGTCAACACCAAGTACCGCAGCGCCCTGAAACACTTCATGATGGTGAAGGGGGCCGAGCTCATCCCCTACAACGTGGACAGCATCCTCGGCACCCCGGAGTGCATCATCACCGAAGGCGAGTTCGACGCGGCAGCCGTCATCGCCGCCGGACGCAAGGACGTCGTCTCCGTGCCCGCCGGCGCCCAGAGCAACCTCACGTGGCTGGACCGCTTCGTGGAGTCGCACTTCGAAGACAAGCAGGCCATCTACATCGCCGTAGACGAGGACCCGGCAGGGCAGTCGCTCCGGCAGGAACTCACGCGCCGCCTCGGAGTGGAACGCTGCCGCATCGTGCACTTCGGCGAGGGCTGCAAGGATGCCAACGAGCATCTGGTGAAATACGGCGCCGAAAGCCTCCGCATCTGCATCGAGCAAGCCGAAGAAGTGCCCCTGGAAGGCATCTTCACCGCCGAAGACTGCCGCGACGACCTGCGCTCCCTCTACGAGAACGGCCTGCAGCGGGGTGCCGACACCGGCTGGGACAACTTCGACGAACACTGCACCTTCGAGCCCCGCCGCCTGCTGGTGATGACCGGACGCCCCGGCGACGGCAAGTCCGAATTCACCGACGAGCTGGTGCTGCGCCTCTGCCTGCGCCACGAGTGGAAAATCGCCTTCTTCAGCCCCGAAAACATGCCCATCGCCTACCACCTGCACAAGCTGGCGGAGAAGCTGACCGGCCACCGCTTCACCCTCGGACCGGGCATGACGGAAGCCGTCTACGGGCAGGCAGTGGGCTGGCTGGACCGCAACGTGTCGCACATCCTGCCCGACGACGGGAGCTACGGCATCGACCACATCCTGGAGAAAGCCCGCCAGGTGGTGCGCCGCAAAGGGGTGCGCATCCTCGTCATCGACCCCATGAACCGCCTGGAACAACGTCTGGAACCGGGGCAGACGGAAATGGACTACATCACCGACACGCTGAACAAGCTGGGACGCTTCGCCACCCGCAACCAGTGCCTCGTCATCCTCGTGACCCACCCCCGCAAGGTGAACCGCAACGAAAAGGACGGCACCCTGCGCCGCGTCGAGATGAACGACATCAACGGCTCCGCCAACTTCGCCAACATGTCCGACTTCTGCCTCGTGGTAGACCGTAACGACACGAAACAGATAGCCACCATCTACATCGAGAAGGTCCGTTTCAAACACTTGGGCAGTGCCCACACCGAAGCCAAGTTCGTCTACAACCACCTGAACGGACGCTACTGGCCCTGCGAGGAAGACATCATCCACACCCCCCAAGGAGAGCGACCGGGACCGGTGAACACGCAGTTCGACAATGAGAATTGGTTGAAAAATAATGAAGAACAAGGCAGGTTATTCGAATAAAAATCCGTATCTTTACAAGACAGAAAAAGAGAATCCGTGCAAGCATGTGCAAACTGTGCAATCACAGGTTATCCGTGCAATCATGTGTTATCCGTATTAAAGAAAACATACAACCTGAACTTTAAAGAATATGATGAAACAGAATGATTCCTTTGCAGAGCCACGCTTCCCCGTCCGCAGTTACGGGAAAGGCGAACTCGCCATGTACTACCTTCCGGGCATTGCCCAGCAGACTGCCGTCAACCGGCTGAACGAATGGATACGCACCGCCCCCGGGCTGGAACAGCGCCTGCTTGCCACGGGCATGAACCCCTATTGCCGACGGTACACGCCCGCGCAGGTGCAGCTTATGATCAATGTCTTCGGGGAGCCTTCTTAGAAGGTTCCCCACTTTTCACATAAATCCTCACCCCCACTCTGTCTATATGCTCACGCAATGCCTCGTTTTCAAGATTGGCATATACCACCACATCACGCACTTCATCAAAACGAGCTAAAACAGCACATATCCTGATTACTGTTTTCCAACATATTCCATGTCTTTTTATTCAGTTTACGCACATCTATGCGAATACAAATATACCTCCTATTTGTCACAAATCCAAAACAAAAGAAACAATAACCTCCCTTATCCTCTCCCAACCTCCTCCTGCCTCCCCCAACCTCCCTTCTTCCCTGCCCCATGTCCTATCTTTGTATCAACGAAACGGAACAGAGGCCATCGCCGCGGAGACACCTCCTTTCCCCCTTCGGAATGAAACATTAACCATTAAACATCAACCATCATGTCAACAGCATTAGTAGTGCGCACACAGCGCCACAAGAAAATCGGGGACAGCAGCTCCCCCATGGTCTACACCCTGAAACGCAAGCCCCAAGATGCCAAAATCTTCGACCTTGCCCGCATCGCAAAAGACATTGAAGCCCTGGGCGCCATGTCGTCCGAAGACGTGGAGCACGTAGGCAAAGCCATCGTACGCCAGATGCGCCAGACGCTGACGGACGGCAACAGTGTCCGTCTGGACGGTTTCGGAATCTTCCACACCACCTTCAAGTGCCGTGCCACCGAACTGGCCAAAGACTGCACCGTAAAAAACATCGAGCGCGTCAACATCCGCTTCAAGGTAGCCAACACCCTGCGCTTAGTGAACGACAGCAACGCCACCACCAAAGGCGGAGCAAACAACCTCGTCTTCGAGCTTGTAACTGCCGACAAGGATAGCACCGGCGGCGGAAGCGGCGACAATAATCCCGATGGCGGAGGTTCCGACGGAGACCAGGGGGAGAATCCGCTGGGATAAAAAATAGGGGTTAGCGATAAGCGATGAGCTTGTGTTCCCTAACCCCTACCCCTAATCACTAACCCCTAATCCCTAATCACTAACCATTAACCATTATGAGTACAAAATCATCAACCTGGGACAAGATTCTGAAAGTAATCATCGCTGTAGCTTCGGCACTTTTGGGTGCATTCAGCGCACACGCCATGAACAGCGGTGGTCCCCTTTAGCGCACAGCCCCCAAAGGCAAACAGTAGAAAGAAATGAGAAAAATCAACTTGATTGTAATACATTGCAGCGCCACGTGCGAGGACCGTCCCTTTACCGGGCAAGCTCTGGAAGCCGCGCACCGCCGACGTGGATTTGATGGCACGGGCTATCATTTCTACATCCGCCGTGACGGACAAATCCTGACCACACGCCCGGTCGAGAGGGTCGGCGCCCACGCCCGCGGCTACAATGCCCACTCTATCGGAATCGCCTACGAAGGCGGATTGGACCACTATGGGAATCCCAAAGACACACGCACGGAATGGCAGCGCCACTCGCTCCGCGTACTGGTCCGCGCTTTGCTGATGGACTATCCGGAAGCCAAAGTGGCGGGACATCGCGACCTCAGCCCCGACCGGAACAACAACGGAGAGGTGGAACCGATGGAATGGACGAAACAATGCCCGTGTTTTGAAGTAAAAAAAGAGAAGTGGTAACCAAGAAAAGGGAGGTGACAAAGCATGACAAAAGCTTTGCCACCTCATTTTTTATTCATACATTTCTTCTAATTAAGCAAAATGCGCATCAAACAAAGTTCAGCCGTATGAAGTACCCTATTGGAATACAGAGTTTTGAGAAAATCCGTCTTGGTGAGTACACCTATGTAGACAAAACTGCATTGATTCACCAATTGGTCAATACAAGTAACTACTACTTTCTGAGCCGCCCACGGAGATTCGGAAAGAGTCTGCTCATCAGCACACTGGAAGCCTACTTCAACGGGCAGCAGGAACTGTTCAAGGGACTGGAAATGGAACAGCTTGAAAAAGAATGGACGAAATATCCGGTACTGCATTTGGATTTGAACACAAGCAAATACGATGAGAAAAACAGCCTTATCAATGTATTGAACGATACCCTCTGCCAGTGGGAAAGCATCTACGGAACTGTCCCCAGCGAAGTCAACCCAGAACTGCGCTTCAAGGGAATCATCCGCCGCGCCTACGAGCAGACCGGCCAGCGCGTGGTCATCCTCGTGGACGAATACGACAAACCCATGCTCCAGTCCATAGGCAACGAAGAACTGCAGAACGAATACCGTAACACGCTCAAAGCCTTCTACTCCGTAATGAAGACGCAAGACCGGTATATCCGCTTCGGATTTCTGACGGGGGTGACGAAATTCGGAAAGGTCAGTGTGTTCAGCGACCTGAACAACCTGATAGACCTCTCCATGGACCGACAGTTCCAGACGCTCTGCGGAATGACCGACAAGGAGATACACACCTATTTTGAAGAACCGCTGCACCAGATAGCCGAAAACTACGGTATCACCTACGACGAAGTCTGCCTGCGACTGAAAGAAAGGTACGACGGCTACCGCTTCCGCCAGAACGGAACCAATCTGTATAACCCCTTCAGCCTGCTGAATACGTTCCGTTCCTTGGAGTTCGGCAGCTACTGGTTCGAGACCGGCACCCCCACCTACCTTGTGAAACTGCTGAAAGACAACAACTTCTGTCTGCCCAACCTTACGAGTGAAGGAGTGACTGCAGAGGCACTGACAGACGTGGAGTCGTTCAAGGACAATCCCATTGCCGTGATTTACCAAAGCGGCTACCTCACGATAAAGGAATATGACGAAGAATTCAACATCTATCGGCTGGGATTCCCTAACAAGGAAGTAGCCGAAGGATTCATCAAATACCTGGTTCCCTACTACATGCCGATAAAGGACAGTGAGTCCGTCTATTAATAGATGAACAACAATGCCACTTGCTAAAAATGAAGCCAGCGCTTCACCTTATCCTTCAGATTTATATTGACCATGAAGCCAACCATCCACTTTTTAGCGGCCATAGGCATCATATAGAACAGAAGAAAAGGAAGCAGTTTCATCAAATTTTTATCCAAATGCCAATGTGACGGATAGGAAAAATGGCGGGATAAAAGATTTTCCAGATATTGCCGCTTCTTCTTCGGCGAAATACATGCAGAAGCATATAACCGGTTGGCATGATAAAGGCTCATTTTCAAGATGTCGAGCATCAGTCCGTTATAGAAGGGTTCGCCAGTCAAAGAGTGTATATACCCGGACTTCAACAACTGCGTACCGATATATTGTTCTGTCAAGAACTCGGAATACCCTTGCCGCTCTTTCACACTGGTCACCGATTGAGGATTATAAGTAAAGAACAGTGTACAATCCGGCAACAAGCGGCAAGAACGGGCCCGCAATATCACTTGATACGTAAACCAGGGGTCATCAATCAGGTAATGAGGAATACAACGAACCTCGTTCTTGCGCAGAAACTCCGTCCGGTAGAGCTTGTTCCAGGTAGCTACAAAAATATTCTGTCCCCGTCCGTAACGATATTTAGCCACAGCATAATCTCCATCAGCAATCAGAGTATCCGCGTACCGGCATCCGCCGGGATACACTTTTCCTTCCAAATCACGCCGGACGAAAGATGCTGCCACAAAATCCACCGGATGTTCCTGCATCTTATTGTATAGTAATTCGATGCACTCCGGTATAAGAACATCGTCGCAATCCATCGTAAACAGATATTCTCCCGTCGCCTTCTCCACAATGGCATTGCGTGCCGCCCCCGTACCCTGATTGACCACTTGGTCGATAATACGGACAGCACTTCCACGTGGATGTTCCCCGACTACCCTGCGAACTATATCCATACTGTCCCCTTTATCATCGACAAAAACAAATTCAATGTTCGGATACGTTTGATTAAGGGCGGACAATAATGTACGCTCTATAAGACTCGCAGCATTATAAATAGGTATTCCCAGCGTTATGAGCGGAAAAGTATTCATCTTTTTATCCATCGTTTCATTGTACGTAAAAAACGTTGCACATCCAGTATCAATAAAGGGGAAAGCGAAGCCAGGCATAAGACAGCATAATCAATGGACAACCGGAAAGGCAACCGCTTCAACGCCGACCTTAGAGCCGACCTCTCCCGGCAAATGAACCCGCTTTTCTCTTTCCTATTACCACAAGCAGTATCCAGCCAAATGTGTACCCGTCGTATATCGTGTACACAAACCCTCATCCAGAAACCAGGGGCCGGATGTTCTTTCATATAGTCACTGTGGCTTTCGAGCCCTTCTAATAAAGACTCTATAATTCTTTTCTGATTATCAACATGATGAGACACCGACTGACTACGCATCCGATAATAATAAGCATCGACCGGAAGTGAACAGACAGCATTGGCATGATAAAAACAAAGAGGATTCAGCACACAATCCTCTGCCTTATTCCCCGGAATATAACGCAAACGGTGCCTTGCCAGCAGGTCACGGAGTATCAAGCGATTGGTCAGTACCGGATTGTAATAGAAATCCTGATAGAGTTCTATCCCCGTCTTTATCGGTGATTCGGGTACATCAAATCCGACAAAACGCCTGCATTTGCCGTCTTCAAAAGCTACATTATTGAATATCAGCATGTCCAAATGGCCTTCACGGGTCTTCTCATAAAGACGGGACAACAAGCCGGGAGCTATGAAATCATCGCTGTCAACAAACCAGATGTATTTGCCGACTGCCTTTTCAATGGCCTCATTGCGAGTTTCAGCCGCTCCGGAATTCGGATGGGTAAAGACACGGATATTAGCATAATCAGCCCCATATTTCTGCGCTATCCGTAGACTTCCGTCAGTGGACCCGTCATCATAGAGTATTATCTCATATAGCTCTGACGGAACATCCTGATTCAACAAGCTATCTACACATTCAGACAGATAATCTTCCACATTGTATACCGGAACAATAAAACTCAGCCACTTCTCCATAAATTCTGTTACTTTAATAAATCAGAATGTTCTTCCAGCAATTTCTCGAAAAGTTTTTTCCATTGCAAAGCCACCATCTCTATTTGGAAACAACCAACACTTTTAATAGCATTCTGCCCCATCCATTTTCTTTCTTCCTCATGCTCTATCATGTATATAATCTTCTGAGATAGCTCATGGACATTCCCATTCTCTACCAAAAATCCGTTCACTCCTTCCTGAACAAGATTTTTAGGACCACATGGACAAGCATATGAAACAACAGGGAGCCCACACGCCATAGCCTCTGCTATCACCATTGCAAACCCTTCAAAACGAGAACTCAACACAAAAACTGAATTCTCCACGTATTTTTCGGCTACATTATCAGTACGACCTTCCAAAAAGCAGGACTCATCCAATCCCATCCTATCAATTTGGCTTTGAAGCTGCTCTCTCAATTCACCCTCTCCCCAAATATGCAACTTCCAATCAGGGCACACTGCCACAACTTGTGCCCAAGCAGTAATCAACATATCAAAGCCTTTTTGAGGAACATACCTTCCTACTGCTATCACATGATGATTAGTACAAGTGGAAAAAACAGAAGGGACAAAAGCTATAGGATTAGGAATGATTTCTACATTATCCAATTCTGTCCAAAGAACTCTATCCTCTTGGGTAAGAACTACAAAACGAGACAAGCAATTGAGTTTTTTTACAATTTTTTTTATCCAATAGTCCCACATAAACCTGGGTAGAAATCTTGACAGTTGTGGATTTATATGTAAAAAACAATCTTTATAGAAATGACTTTCCGCTATTTTGATGCTTCCATCTGACATACTGGACAAAAATCCCACCTCACGACGTAGCATCGCAATTGTAATATCTGGTTTTATTTTATTTAGACATTGCTCCAAACGCCTTTTATACAAGAAACGTTTATAAGCATACATCAAAAAACGCTTATATTTAGGCATCCATACATCAAAATGGATATTCAAATCATGAATCTGAACAGAAGGATGAAAATTGAAAAAAGGAGTACCTGAAATGCCTTCAGTTGTAATGATATGCACTTCATAACCGAAAGTCTCAACAAAGAAATTCACTTTCAAAGCAAGCACTCTTTCCATTCCCCCCATTTTATAAACAGAAGGAATGCAATACACTATCCTCAATCGTTTTCCCATTTCATATTCCATGCTATAACACAAATATAGAAGTTTACTTTTAGCCTCACAAATAAAATTATAGAAAAGGCGAACCGATTCCGTAAATTGCCTTCATCGACATGTATCACTTTTATAAATCTGTTTTTATATTCAAAAGTTACCAATGAATAAATCGCCCCAGCAAAGTCCGAATACCTTTTGAAAAATTATAAAATAGAATTGTCAAAATCGACAAAAATAATAACGAAGAAACCAAAGCATACAAGCTCCACTCTAAATAACCTTCCTCTGGTTTTGGCAGAGCCAATGATAAAAGAATACCATCTGTCAAAGCCCAAGAAAAAACAAACATACATAAATACAGCAATACATTTTTCCAATAAATTCCAACAGACATTTTAAAACCGTAGCGATATAAAAAATAAGGTTTCCAAATGCTTATGACAGTTATGGAACTGGCAACATCTCCTAACAAGACCCCTGGAAGTCCCCAATAATATCCTCCAACCAAAGCTGCCAGTATCGTGATACCAAGTGTAGCAATGGGCGCCCAGGTATCTTGAAAAAGACCATAGCCATAAATAAACTGATCATTTGTACCGCGAAACTGACTGATGAAAAAATTGGCAAGAATCACTACCAATACAGAATGAGGCAATACATACTCTGTCCCTAACCATACAACAATAAAGGAATCCATCAGGTGGTATAGAGCAAATGTTAAAAAAGAAGCTACCATAAAGCGTAAAGAGCTGAGTTCCCAAAATACTTGTTGTATACGCTTTGAGTCACCCTCGGCAATCAAATTTCCCACTCCAGCCCCCGTACTTCCTAAGAAATTATTAACGAGCTGGTTCAATTTGGTCAACAGCAACATGTAATTGCTATAATAGGCTACCAATTTTAAGGAAGTAAATGCGTAAACCAAAAAAGGAAGCAGCTGGGAACGCCCCATCCCTGCCAATTGATGTACAAACATCTGACGTGCCTTGCGTACGATTATCTTATTTTCAGGATATTTTCGACGACCTTCAGCAATGCTACACTTCAACCATGGATATACCCTATTTATCTTCCAATTAAGTATGTATGAATACAAAATACCAAAAAGCAGCTCAATGGCAATCCATAGATAAAAACTGCCTATATAGCAAACAAGCATCATCTGCACCAATATCTTTACAATATTTGCAGTCTGGAAATAGGCAGTCACAACATAATTACGCTGATCGGCTCCTAATAAGGTTTGTCGATAATTAATAAAATAACTGATTAGGGCAGAAGACAGAAAAGCAAAATATGCAAAATAGACTACGCCCAAACCAATGCTGATATTTGCAAATATCAAGGGAAGGAAGCAGGCTAATATAAGCCCCACCCCCAAAATTATCAGTCCGACATTGCGATACAGATACCCCAATACAGAAATTATATCCCGTATCTTGTCCTTGTCGCCATTAAATAGAGGTTTGTAAAGAACAAAACCAATAGATGCCCCAATTCCCAATTCGGCCAGATTCAAAAAGCCCAATAAATTTTGCAATGTCCCCATAAGACCTACAAAATCCGCTCCCAACATATCCAGGAATATCTTGCGGGAAAAAAAAGAAATGAATAGGGTAATAAAATAGAAAAGCACGTTTACCCGGGCATTCAAATAGCTTTTTTTAAGACGAGACTCTACCATGATGTTAACTTTTCACAAATATTTTTCACCTTATTCATTAAAATTCCCCTAAAAGTAGCATACACCATATTCCGGTGTTCATTACATACAAAAATCCACAAAGCTTTGTAATATCCTCGCTTTCCAAAATACTTTCTACATTGCATTACACGGTAATAGCTGCTCAAGAGTTTATCCTCACGTCCTATTCTTCTCAAAAAACTATTGCAGCGGCACACCACTCGAACTCTTGCCAGCAAATTATCCAGCACAACGCCATATTGTAAAGAGTCCTTACGTATCGTAGCACAATAAATAGCATCTGAACATACAGTTACATGCTGTGCATAATAATCCAAATAAAAAGAGAACATTATGTCATTGCCAGCCGGTATTTCATCAAATTGAAGCGAATATTTCCGAACCAAAGCTCCGGAAATCATTTTTGCCCAAGGTACATCATTCTTATACTTTAACTTCTCCACATCAATATTTTCAGCTACGTCGAAACCTAAAAATTCAGATTGTCGCGAATGTACTGAAGTTAATGTATCTGATTCAACGCTCGTAGCCCGAAAAGTTATTAAATCATAATCTGTGGAACAATAACGATCCAATGTTTTAAGAAAATCTGGAAGAAAGAAATCATCAGCATCAGCAAACAGCAACCACTTTCCTTTTGCTTGAAGCAATCCACAGTTACGAGCATATCCGGCTCCCTTTCCATCTTTGGTAAAGATAATTTCTACATTCTCACGGTCAGTACCCGGAAAGTTAGTAAAATCTACCACATTGCTGGAACTGCCATCATCAACCACGATAATTTGGACATCATTACGCAAAGGAACAGAGTCCAAACAACGTTGCAACAACAACGGAATATTCTTATGAGGTATAATGATAGTGTAAGTATACTCAAAAGGAATAGTAACAGATGTAGTCAAAACTTCTTTCATGTTTTTATCCATTTATGTCAATGTACTCCGAAACTTTTTTTGAACCGGAGAAAACGTAACAAAGAAATCCAGCAATCAAAGAAACCGCCTCCCATGTGGCAAAGAAGATATTTCGCTATGCAATCTGCTTTATAATCTGGCATGAATCTTTCTTCTATCCATTCCTTTTCCTTGGACAATAAATCTTCCAAACAAGATATCCGTTGCCTGAATGGATAGCAATTAGCATGGAGGGATAGCAATACACGCTGAAAAACCAAACTTACGGAGTGCCTCAAATAGTAGGTAAGCTCATCCGACAAATAATAAATATCCTCAAATCTTTCCATTCTGCCTCTATAAGCTGAAAAAAGATTGTATTCATCGCTGTATGTATTCATACGGGAAGAAAGAGTTTCTGCAGAATATGCTATTCTATAATTATAATCCATGAAATTGCAAAGAAGAATATAATCTGAAAGCAATATATAATCCATCATAAAAATCAAATCTTCCATGCAATGGACATTACAATCAAAACATAATTTATTTTCACGAATCAATTCCGCACTATATAGTTTTGAACAAGAAAATCCAAAACGGTCAAGGCCATACTCCGCAAAACCTTCACCTATATTACTTCCTAATAATATTTCCGGAAGTGCAATCTTTCCTATTAACTTACCATCAATTGAATATTTTAAAGCTCCTCCCATCACCAAACCAATACCCGTATCGGGCAGGCTCTTATATAAATGCAACAAATAATCCGTGGAAACCCAATCATCTGAATCCACAAAAACAATATATGTACCCTTAGCATGCTGCAATCCTATATTACGTGCAGCGCTAACGCCACTGTTCTGTTGATGGAACACCCGTATCCTCATATCCTTCCCGGCATACTCTTCACAAATCTCCCCGCAACGGTCAGGGCTCCCGTCATCTACCAGCAACAGCTCAAAATCCGTAAAGGTCTGTGCAAGAATACTGTCAATGCACTGGGGCAAGTACTCTTCTACCTTATAAACGGGTACTATAACGGATATTTCCGGAAGATTATTCATATTCGCTCATTTTACATGAAACACTGCCTTCATTTTTATAGACAACACCAACAAATAGTAGGCTGACTTTACAAAAGCCTTAAAATACAGATAGCCGGCATACGTAGGAAGCACATAATGGATGTTCTGCAACATCAGCTTCCATTCGGGACGCAGGCCCGTCATCTCCAACAAAGACGCATACTTTTTGTTCCTGAATACCAAATAACTCTGATAATGAAAGGATGTGTCTTTCGTGAAATACAGAATACGGTCAAAATATTTCGCCTTCAGACTCTCAAAGTATATATATATCAGCCGGTTATCCTGCAAACACCGGGAAGACCGGATAAAGTCGTAGATATAACCAAGCACCAGCACACGACATTCCAAATTACGCATAGACGGCGCTCGCATGATGGAATCTGGCTGCATGGAATAATAGTAAGTGGTCTCATTGACGACATACATACTTTGAGACATACATGCCAACTTAAATGACCATAAATCATCCTCGTGTACAATGCCCTCCTGGAAGTAGAGTTTATGCTGCAAAACGAGGGGACGACTCACCAGCTTGTTCCATGCCATGACATACCATTTTCCCTGCACATAAGTGGAAAGTACAAGAGCATTCCCTTCATAAAACCCGGTGCCTAATGATAAAGGAGGAGCCCAACGTCTGGCGCCGGTCACCTCGTAATTGCCTATCACAAAATCCGGTCGCTTCTGCACCGCTGCATCCGCCAAAAGCTCTATTGCATTCGCTGAAATATAGTCGTCGCTATCCAAGAAGTACAGATAATCGCCAACAGACGCTGAAATACCGGTGTTTCTTGCAGCAGAAAGCCCTCTGTTCTCTTCATGTTCCAGACATCTCACCACCGTTCCGCGCGGATGCGAAGCCACCACCCGTCTGGCTATCTCCATAGAGTTGTCCGGAGTGCAGTCATTCACAAGAATGACTTCCAAATCCTGCCAAGTCTGGTCCAACACGGACAACAAACACCGTTCTATGTACTTGGCAACATTATAAACCGGAATAATAATGGAAACTTTCATGCTTTCAATCATATTTTCAGAATTTCACCTCATGGCCTTCCACAAACTCTTCCCACCACACAACAAGCGTCAACAGATTGAAATATTGCAAAGCCTTGTTCTGCCTATGCCAGAACCAACCACCCTCCTTCTCTGCAACTTGTTCATAATCTGTAAGAAACTTCTCCACTGCATCACGACGCAGATAGTTGTCCATAATGCCGGAAGCAAGAATAAATTCCTTAAAGAAAGCACGTCGGGCCCTATCACGGAAGAACAGTGGCATAGGTGCAAAACCGCCCTGCTTCTTCTTCAAGGTAATGGCCTCGGGAAGTAAAGGTTTATAATGGTGCTTTAACAGATATTTAGAAACGGAACGGCCCCGCGCAATGTCCAGTACACTGTTGCCCCTGCACTTCAACCCTACCGGCAGCTCCTGCAGGAAATGGAAAAGCTCCAGGTCCATAAAAGGATACGTCAGATTGTTACCGAACATGCGTGCCATGCTGGAAGCCTTGAAAAGAATGATACGGTTGATTACAGTCTCCAAATCGGAAAGAATGGCATGCTGCGCGTAAAGATGTTCGAAACTGTGGATATCGGGCCGTAGTGATTTTACCGGCTCAAAATCTTCTTTCGGATTTTGCAGAAGGGCACACAAGGCAGAGTCGGAAAAGCCGAAACGCTCCCCTTCCAGAATATGAAGTATCTTATCCAAATGGAAATTGATGCGGGAAAGCTCTCCGCCGGTATCAAAGGTTTCATGCTCCAGCAGACGGTTGATGCCACGCAGCAAGGGACGCAATCCTATGCGGGCGGCTAAATAATGCAGCGCCACTTCACGGCCGGAAGTACCGAAATACTGGTCACTGCCGTCACCTCCCAAAATCACGTCGGGCTTGTCATCGCCTATCATGCGCATGGCACAATAGTTTACCATCAGCCCACCTTCCATAAAAGGCTCACCCAGAAAACGGACAATGTCGGGCAAGGCACTGATTTCCGTACCGTCAATCTCGTACTCGTGGTGACGGGTACCAAAAGTTTCGGACATCAGGCGGGCCATGGGCAGCTCCGTCCAGGTATCCCCTTTAAAGCCTACGGAATAGGAGTCAATCTGTCCGTCGTAAATGCTGCGCAGCGCAGCAAGGTTTGAACCGGAATCATAGCCGCCACTCAGCAGGATACCTACCCTGCGGCTATGGCCGATACGCCGGCGGATGGCTTGCGCATGCAATTCTCCATAACGGCGGGAATAGGCCTCGACATCCGGATTCCGTTCAGTCACCACCTTGGGTTCATGCTCAAAAACGCTGTCGCGCTTCAGACAATAAATGTCATCTGCCACCTTTTCATATAAGCCGGGATTTCTTTCCTTCAGCGAATCAAACATGGAATGTACGTTCGCCTGTGTCTCTAACTTTACAGAAGCCCAAACCGGCATCAGATAACCAAGCTCTGTCAACATGTAGAACTTTTCGCCGGCACCTAAAGAATGAACATCGAATAGGGCGAAATTATTCTTCTTCAAAATGCCACGCTGAAGGAATGTACTCAATGAAACCAGATTAGGCTCGAAATTTTCTTCCAGCTGGTCCTCTAAAAATTGCCAGGAAGTGGCAAAATTACCATCAATGTGACAATAGACGGGATAATGCGTGCCATGATGGTCGCGCACCACTCCGCATTCATTTTCTGAATAATATACTATGGTGAACGAACCGTCCAGGCGTGAAAAGCCATATGCCGGATCGGATAGAAACGCATCGGCAGCAAGCTTGGCATTGGTATCATCCGGAGTTGCCTGCAAGGTGTCCCGATTATACAAAGTTCCGAAAAAGAAAAGTCTCAGATTATAACTTTCAAAAGAAGATTCCGGCTCTTCTCCCTCTACGCAGGCTGTACGCCAATCTTCTAAAGTGATTTTTCCGTATATCATTTGTTTGCTTATAGACTTGTTTATTGTGTATCCCTTTCTATTTTTCCACCACCCCATGCCTGGTATGTATAAAGCTCTTGTTTGCCCCCCGCAGCTTAAAGATATTTCCCGCCATCAGCAGGAAAGTGTAAGGTATCTTTTGCAGGGCCATTGCCAGGCGGCTGGTACAGAATCTTTTGGGAACGGCAACGAGCAATGCCACAGCGAGCAGAACCAGAAGCAGCCACCACTTCAGTCCCCACGTCCAGCGATAAACCGTAAACAACACGGAGAAGAGGAACGTGAAGCCCATCAACAGCAGGCGGGGAATGGAAAGCTGCTGGAAAAGCTTGTCGCAGAAGTCCCAGTTACGCGCAACAAGCGCCTTCCACAGAAACTTGGCGAAAGTCTGGCAGTAGTGCCATTGTGCCGACAGCCAGCGGCGGCGCTGACGGGAGAAATCGCCGGTGTTCTGTATCTTCTCATCGAACACAAAGGTTTCGGGCAGATAATAAAAACGCTTGCCGCGATAGAGCAGGGTCAGCTCCAATTCACGGTCGAAACCGCCCACAGCCTTGATGTCAGCCATCGTATCACGAAACAAGTCATAACGGAACGCCATACCGGAACCGATAAGGGCAGCCGACAAGCCCAGCTTGGCATGCCCCAGACGGAAAATGGTATTGTTGATTTCCTCACTGATGGCATCGAGCAGGGCCATGTCATTGTTCAGGTTCTTGGCACTCCGGTGGGTCTGCACAATCTCGACTTCCGGATTGGCGAAGAGGTCGTTAATATCACTCAGATAATCGTAAGGGATGACATTGTCCGCATCGAGCACCAAAGCGATGTCATAGTCATTGCCGATGGCAGCCATGGCGGCATTCAGAGATTTGGACTTGGTGCTTTTCTCAAAATGCACTTCAACCAGGCGGACAGGAAGCACAGCGAGGGAAGCGTTGGTTTCGGGCTGCATACGGTCCGAAATGACAACCGTATCAAAACAGTCGGCGGGATAATCCTGCTCCAGACATGAATGGACGCACTCGTGTATCACGGCATCTTCGCGGTAGGCAGGAATCAGTATGGCAAAACGCTTGTGTTCCTTGGCTGGAGGGGGCATAGGCAGGTCACGCCGGCGTGACGCCAGACTGTAAACCAATAGATACAGTATGTTTATTGCAAACCATATGTATAAAAGCCAATCGAATATATTCAATATATGTTCCAAATTCAGAGCTATTTAAGCTTTAGAGTTGCTGCTTGTTTTTAATGGGTATCCGACACAAAGATACAAAAAAGAAGTAGAGTCCGGACAAAATATACAAAAAATGCGAAGAATATAGGAATAAAAAAACGAGCAAGCTCTCACGAACCCCTCGCCCCTGTAAGAAAAGCCTTAAAGGCTTTTCTTTTAAACTGCGTCAATGTTACCTAAAAATCAATCTTTCTCTTTACCTGAAAAATAAAACTTCAATTACCTATTCTGAAAACTTCAAAATCCAATTTTTACCTTTACCTAATTTACCTATTTATTCAAAACATTTAGCTTATGAAAAAAATCTATTTTCAATCCTTTTACCTAACAACTAATATCCTTTATTGAAAACTGTTTTTATTATTTATCAAATCCAAATGCAGTTTCCCAACTGCACTGCAAAGGTAAGTGTTTTCTCCGCGCACGCAAAATACCGGCACATTTTTCGCATGTTTTATAACATTGTTTTAGAGTTTAAGGGTGTAGTTTACACTTATAAACAGTTTGTTGTTCATCGGGAGTATACTTTCCAGTAAAAAACAAGCCACCGAAGCGCCGAAACGCTTCGATAGCTGTCCCCTTTAAACACCTTTAAACAAAATGAATTTCTTATTTATTTTCTTGCTTCGGCAATATACCCCAAAGCTTCTTTACATTTTTCTGTAACGTAAGTCCAGTCTTCGGCAGCGACCTTATCCTTCGGGAAGAGTTTGGAACCCATACCTACGCAGAACACACCCGCCTTAATCCAGGAGGTCAGGTTTTCCTGAGTCGGCTCCACCCCACCGGTCACCATCAGCTTGGACCAGGGCATCGGAGCCAGCAGACCTTTCACGAGTTTGGCACCAAGCACGTCGCCCGGGAATATCTTGCAGAGGTCGCACCCTACTTCTTGCGCGAAGCCCACTTCTGAAACGCTTCCGCATCCCGGAGTATAGGCTACCAGGCGACGGTTACAAATCTTGGCAATCTCCGGGTTGAACAACGGGCCTACAACGAAACATGCACCCAACTGCAAGTACAGCGCCGCAGTAGCAGGGTCAACGATGGAACCTACACCCATAGCCATCTCCGGGCACTCTTTGGCCGCAAACTTCACAACTTCCGCAAACACCTCGTGGGCAAAGTCACCACGGTTCGTGAATTCGAACGCACGAACACCTCCATCGTAACAAGCCTTTACAACTTTCTTTACAACTTCTGCATCCTTATGATAAAAGACGGGCACCATGCCGGTAGAACCAATCTTATTCAATACTGAGATTTTATCAAATTTACTCATCTTTTTATTTACGATTTGACGATTTACGATTTACGATTTACGATTTACGATTAATATTACTTTACTTTATATCTATTCTTTTTATTTACGATTTGACGATTCAAACTTCCTTTGCTAACCGATTTCTTGTAGTGACAATAGAACTCACTATTATTTTATACAATTCATGCGCCTCTTGTTGCAACCCAAGCAGTTTATTAGCAGGAATCATCTCACTTTCAGCAATAATTTCCAACCAGTGTATAGTTTCATCCAGTTCTTCCTCTACCATTTTCAGTTTATTCAGAAAATCCTTATCAGACTTTCCCAAACAAGCTGCCCTATAATTGGCAGCAGGTGAAGTCCCTGAACGTACTATTTGTTTAGCTATAGCCATTGACGAAATCCGATTAGGCATACAATCTACCATCTTGATTATTCTCAAAGAGAACACCTTCAATCGTATTTTCAATTCCTCCGAGTTCACTGTAGAAGTAATTTCAATCGTACATCGTAAATCGTCAAATCGTAAATGAGCTTAGCGTTGTACTCGTCCGCTTGCATCCCCTCCTGCCAGCGCTTCTACCTCTTCTGTGGAAACAAGGTTGAAGTCACCGTTGATAGTGTGCTTCAAGGCGGAAGCGGCTACTGCAAATTCGAGGGCGGCACCCTGGTTGGGTTTTGTCAGCAGGCCGTGGATGATACCACCTGAGAAAGAGTCGCCGCCACCTACGCGGTCGACGATAGGATTGATGTCGTAACGCTTTGACTCGTAGAATTCCTCGCCGTTGTAAATCATTGCTTTCCAGCCGTTGTGGGTAGCGGAGAAAGACTCGCGCAACGTAGAGATTACGTATTTGAAGCCGAATTCCTTCGCCATCGCCTTGAAGATTCCCTTGTAGCCTTCAGCGTCCGTCTTGCCGCCTTCCACGTCTGCATCGGGCTTGAAGCCCAGACAGAGTTCAGCATCCTCTTCATTGCCGATGCAGACATCCACATACTGCATCAAAGGCTTCATGATGGACTGGGCTTTTTCTTTGGTCCAGAGTTTTTTACGGAAATTGAGGTCTACCGACACCGTAACGCCGTGACGTTTGGCAGCCTCGCAAGCCAGGCGGGTCAACTCGGCGGCCTTGTCGGAGATGGCGGGAGTGATACCTGACCAGTGGAACCAGTCTGCACCTTCCATGATGGCATCGAAATCAAAGTCTGCCGCATCTGCCTCAGCAATGGCAGAGTGTGCACGGTCATAGATTACCTTACTGGGACGCATGGAAGCACCGGTCTCAAGATAGTAGATACCTACACGGTCACCACCACGCGCAATGAAATCCGTCTTTACGCCATACTTGCGCAATGCGTTGACAGCCGACTGGCCTATTTCATGTTTCGGCAACTTGGTTACAAAATAAGCATCATGTCCGTAGTTGGCACAGCTGACAGCCACGTTGGCCTCGCCGCCGCCATATACCACATCAAAAGAGTCGGACTGCACAAAACGGGTGTTTCCCGGAGTAGACAGCCTCAGCATGATTTCACCTAATGTAACTACTTTCTTTCCCATAATCTTTCTATGTTTTATTTTAATATGAAATTAATTTGTTTCCTTTCAATTTATCATTTCGAGGTATAAACAGAACTTAAACACCTGAAACTATGGAGAGTAAATCAAAATAATATTCGTTCTTCACAGTCTTCGTGTACGGGCACAAAGATACAACAATTTTTGAAATACAAAAAATTATCATATATTTGTATCGAAAATATTAAGATTATAATTGTGTGCGAGCACAAGAAGATGTACGATGGGACGATTTACGATTAGACGATTGAGATTACATTGTAGAATCGTAGCCAAAGCAACATCAATCGTACATCGTAAATCGTTAAATCGTAAATATACAGATGGAAAGAGTCAGAATAAAGGATATCGCCAAGATGGCCGATGTATCCGTGGGAACCGTCGACCGTGTGATTCACGGGCGTAGCGGTGTGTCCGAGTCCAGCCGGAAGCGGGTGGAAGAAATCCTGAAACAACTGGATTACCAGCCCAATATGTATGCCAGCGCACTGGCTTCGAACAAGAAGTACGCATTTGCCTGCCTGCTGCCACTGCACGAGAAAGGCGAATACTGGACAGACGTGGAGACAGGCATACACAACGCCGTAGAGACTTACTCTGATTTCAACGTGGCTGTGCACCTCTCCTACTATGACCCGTATGACTATCATTCATTCGCGGAAGCCTCCGGACAGATTCTGGCACTGGAGCCGGACGGAGTGATGTTTGCCCCCACCGTTCCGCAATACACCAAGCCCTTCACGGATGAGCTGACGCAACATAATATACCTTATATATATATAGACTCCAACATAAAGGAAGAGCCCGCCCTCTCCTTCTACGGGCAGAACTCGCACCAGAGCGGATATTTTGCCGCCCGCATGCTGATGCTGCTTGCCGGAGAAGACGCGCAGGAAATCGTCATCTTCCGCAAGATAAATGAAGGCATCGTGGGGTCGAACCAGCAGGAACGCCGCGAAATAGGTTTCCGCGAATACATGCAGGAGCATCATCCCGCCTGCCGCATCTGGGAACTGGACCTGCATGCCAAGCGCGACAGCGAAGACACACTGATGCTGGACGAGTTCTTCCAAGAGCATCCTACCGTAAAGAACGGAATCACCTTCAACTCCAAAGCATACATCATCGGGGAATACCTGCTGAAGAAAGAGAAAAAGGGCTTCAACCTGATGGGCTATGACCTGCTGCAACGCAACGTAGACTGCCTGAAGCAGGGAAGCATCTTCTTCCTCATAGCACAGCAGCCCACCCTGCAAGGATTCGACGGCATCAAGGCTTTGTGCGAATACCTGATTCTGAAGAAGGAAATCACAAGGGAAAACTTCATGCCGATTGACTTGCTGACGAAGGAGAATATAGAGTTTTATTACAATAAATAGTTGCATGTACAATGTACCATCTACAATGTACAATTCGGCCATGCGGAAGGGGACTAATACTAATGCAGCGCAGCCAAATTGTACATTGTAAATGGTAAATGGAAAATTTTAAAAGATGGAGGCAAAGTACCTGAAAATCAACCCTGCCGACAATGTTGCAGTGGCTATCACAGCACTCCCGGCCGGTGAAAAACTCACGGTGGACGGAAAGGGAATCACCCTGAACGAGGATGTTCCTGCCGGACACAAATTCGCACTGAAAGATTTTGCGGAAGGCGAAAACGTCATTAAATACGGATATCCCATCGGCCACGCCCGGAAAGCGCAGAAGCAGGGGGACTGGATGAATGAAAACAATATCAAGACCAACTTGTCCGGGTTGCTGGAATACACATACAACCCCGTCAACGTAGACCTCAATACTACAACTCTAAACCTCAATACCGGCGCGCCAAACCTGACCTTTAGAGGGTACAAACGTAAGAACGGCGACGTAGGTGTGCGCAACGAGATATGGATTATTCCGACAGTGGGCTGCGTGAACGGAATCATCAACCAGCTTGCCGAAGGCCTGCGCCGCGAAACGGGCGGAAAGGGCGTGGATGCCATCATGGCTTATCCCCATAACTACGGCTGCTCCCAGTTGGGCGACGACCACGAGAATACAAAGAAAATCCTCCGCGACATGGTGCTGCATCCCAATGCGGGAGCCGTACTCGTGGTAGGCTTGGGGTGCGAGAATAATCAGCCGGATGTGTTCCGCGAGTTCCTGGGAGACTATGACCAGGACCGCGTAAAGTTTATGATGACTCAGAAGGTGGGCGATGAATACGAAGAAGGAATGAAGCTGCTGCGCGAACTTTATGCCAAAGCCATCCAGGACCAGCGCGAGGATATTCCCTTAAGCGAACTGCGCGTAGGCCTGAAGTGTGGCGGTTCGGACGGTTTCTCCGGTATCACCGCCAATCCGCTACTGGGCATGTTCTCCGACTTCCTCGTAGCACAAGGCGGTGCCAGCGTACTGACGGAAGTGCCGGAAATGTTCGGTGCAGAAACCATCCTGATGAACCGCTGCCGCACCAAAGAGCTGTTTGAGGACACGGTGAAGCTGATTAATGACTTCAAGGAATATTTCCTTTCACACGGTGAACCGGTAGGTGAAAACCCGTCTCCGGGAAATAAGGTGGGAGGCATCTCGACATTGGAGGACAAAGCCTTGGGATGCACACAGAAATGCGGCACAAGCTACGTGGAAGGGGTACTTCCGTATGGCGAACGCCTGAAAGTAAAGGGACTGAACCTGCTGTCTGCTCCGGGAAACGACCTTGTAGCCGCCACTGCCCTTGCCTCTTGCGGATGCCACATGGTGCTGTTCACCACAGGACGCGGAACGCCCTTCGGAACCTATGTGCCGACCATGAAGATTTCCACCAACTCCACTTTGGCAAAGAACAAGCCGGGCTGGATAGACTTCAACGCCGGAGTTATCGTCGAGAACGAACCGATGAAGAAAACCTGCGAACGCTTCATCGAGTATATCATCAAAGTAGCAAGCGGTGAATTCGTGAACAACGAAAAGAAAGGCTACAAGGAAATAGCCATCTTCAAGACCGGAGTAACTTTGTAAATTGAAAATTAAAGGCTGATATATGGAGGGCGGGACAAAACCATTTTGTGCCGCCCTTTGTTTTTGTTACCTTTGCGACGGAATTGATTTCACCACAGATAACACCGATTAACATGGAATTGATTGAAAGATAGAAATCTGTGGTGAAACATTAATCTCAACCAAACAATACAACTATGTCAGCAACAACCGATACAACCCCTAAAACCAAAGGCGGCTGGTGGGCACTCAGCCCGTTGGCGGTGTTCCTTTGCCTCTACCTGGTGACCTCGCTCCTGGTGAACGACTTCTATAAAGTCCCCATCACGGTAGCCTTCCTCACCTCGTCCTGCTATGCCATCGCCATCACGCGCGGCCTGAATCTGGAACAGCGCATCTATCAGTTTTCCGTAGGCGCCAGCAACAAGAACATCATGCTGATGGTATGGATATTCATCCTTGCAGGAGCATTCGCCCAAAGCGCCAAGCAGATGGGCGCCATTGATGCGACCGTAAATCTGACCTTACATATACTGCCGGACAACCTGCTACTGGCGGGCATCTTCATTGCCGCCTGCTTCATCTCCCTCTCGATAGGAACAAGCGTAGGAACTATCGTCGCACTGACTCCCGTAGCCGTGGGACTGGCGGAAAAGACGGGCATCGACCTGCCCTACATGGTCGCCATCGTGGTGGGAGGCTCGTTCTTCGGAGACAATCTTTCCTTCATATCCGACACCACCATTGCATCGACCAAGACGCAGGACTGCGTGATGAGGGACAAGTTCCGCGTCAACTTCATGATTGTAGTCCCCGCAGCTCTTGTCGTGCTGGGTCTCTACATCTTTCAAGGACTGTCCGTCTCCGCCCCGCCCCAAGTGCAGACCATCGAGTGGATAAAGGTAATCCCCTACCTCATCGTGCTGGGCACGGCCGTAGCAGGTGTCAACGTCATGCTGGTACTGCTGCTGGGCATCCTCTCTACTGGAATTATCGGTATCTATACCGGCACCGCCTTCTTCGACTGGTTCGGAGCCATGGGAACGGGCATCACCGGCATGGGCGAGCTCATCATCATCACCCTGCTGGCCGGAGGCATGCTCGAGACCATCCGCTACAACGGCGGCATCGACTTCATCATCTCCCGGCTGACCCGCCACGTCAGCGGCAAGCGGGGAGCCGAATTCAGCATCGCCGCCCTGGTCGGCATCGCCAATCTCTGTACCGCCAACAACACCATTGCCATCATCACCACCGGCCCCATAGCCAAGGACATCGCCCTCCGCTTCCACCTGGACCGCCGGAAAACAGCCAGCATACTGGACACCTTCTCATGCCTCGTGCAAGGCATCATCCCCTACGGAGCGCAAATGCTGATAGCCTCCGGACTTGCCGGCATTTCACCCATCAGCATCATCGGAAACCTGTATTACCCCTTCTGCATGGGAGCATGCGCCATACTCGCCATTCTGCTGAGATACCCCAGGAAATACTCGGGAGAAGGATGAGTGATAAGTGATGAGTTATGGGTGACGTTGTGTGAACATTTAAAAAAAACACCCCTCGTGCCAACAAATAACTCATAACTCATAACTCAAAACTCAAAATCTTTTCTTACCTTTGCACTCGCTATTACGAGATAGTAGCATAATTCAAATCATTAACTAAAAACATTTTAATTAAATGGCAACAAAAATCAGATTGCAAAGACATGGACGTAAGAGCTACGCTTTCTACTCTATCGTTATTGCAGACGTAAGAGCACCACGTGATGGTAAATTTATTGAGAAGATTGGTACTTACAATCCTAACACCAATCCTGCCACAGTAGATTTGAAGTTCGACCGCGCACTTGACTGGGTGTTGAAGGGTGCACAACCTACTGACACAGTTCGTAACATCCTCTCTCGCGAAGGTGTTTACATGAAGAAGCACTTGCTGGGCGGTGTAGCGAAAGGCGCATTCGGCGAAGCTGAAGCTGATGCTAAGTTCGAAGCCTGGAAGAACAACAAACAAAGCGGTTTGGCTGCTCTGAAGGCTAAGGAAGACGAAGCTAAGAAAGCTGAAGCAAAAGCACGTCTGGAAGCTGAAAAGAAGATAAACGAAGAAAAAGCAAAAGCACTGGCTGAAAAGAAAGCTGCTGAAGCTGCTGCAAAAGCCGCTGCCGAAGCACCGGCCGAAGAGGCTCCTGCCGAAGAAGCCCCTGCTGCTGAAGAAGCTGCTGCCGAATAATAGTAAGCACAGCGTTATCGCTAAAAATGGGATTAAAACTATAAAAATCCTCTCCGGTTCATATCGGAGGGGATTTTTTATTACTATATTTGCAGCTATAATCATTCATTAAAAAAACAAACAATGAAAAAGTTTACTTATCTGCTCGCTGTAGCCGCTGTATTTACAGCTTGTAACAGTGGAAACAACGGTTACACCGTAACCGGAACTGTAGAGGGTGCAGCCGACGGCGACACCGTATATCTGGAAACCGTGGAAGGACGCCAATTCGTAAAATTGGACTCTGCTGTCATCAAAGATGGAACATTCACCTTCAAGGGTACACAAGATACTGCTGTCAACCGCTACATCTCCTACAAAGCCGAAGGAAAAGACGGCGCAGCCATCGACTTCTTCCTGGAAAACGGCAAGATTAAAATCAACTTGTCGCAGGAAAACAACTCTGCCACCGGTACTGCCAACAATGATGCCTACCAGGAAATCAGAGTCCAAATCAACGGCCTGAACAAACAGATGATGACTATCTACGAATCCATGTCGGACACCACCCTGACCGACGAACAACGCGAGGCTAAAAGCAAAGAGATGGAAAATCTGGAAAACAGCATGATATCCGCCATCAAAGCCGGCATCAACAAGAACATCACCAACCCGGTGGGTGTACTCCTGCTGAAGCAGAACTACTACTACATGGATGTGGCAGACCTCGACCCGCTGATGCCCCAAATCCCTGCAGCTTACGACAACGACGAAGCCATCGTCAAGATAAAGAACAACGTTGAAAAGATGAAAGCCACTGCCGTAGGCCAGAAGTTTACAGACTTCGAGATGCAGACGCCGGAAGGAAAAACGGTAAAACTGTCCGACTACGTAGGCAAGGGCAAAGTTGTCCTTGTTGACTTCTGGGCAAGCTGGTGCGGCCCCTGCCGTCGCGAGATGCCCAACCTGGTGGAAGCTTACGCCAAATATAAGAACAAGAACTTCGAGATTGTAGGCGTATCTCTGGACCAGAGTGCTGACGCATGGAAAGAAGCCATCAAGAAGCTGAACATCACGTGGCCGCAAATGTCCGACCTGAAATACTGGAACTGCGAAGGCGCACAGCTTTATGCCGTAAGCAGCATCCCCCACACTGTGTTGATTGACGGTGAAGGAACTATCCTTGCACGCGGACTGCACGGTGACGAGCTTCAGGAAAAGATAGCCGAAGCTGTCAAATAATAAACCGGACACACCGGAGACTAAAAGAGGAGTGCCACACTTCGTCAATCGAAATGCCACACTTCACGAGGCCCAATCAATGGCATTTGCCTCTGTGAAGTGTGGCATTTCCCTTGCTGAAGTGTGGCATTCGGAATGATGGAATGCGGCGTTTTTCAAGAGAAGATACGCGCAGCCATTTCCATCCCCAACCTTACGGTTTCCCACTGTTTCTCCTCATCGGCCTCCGAAGGCGAAAGAAGCGCATTGGCATCCGGCAGACATAAAGTGAAACGTTTCAAAGGAATATAGTTCAATACACTTTCGGTTTTTGCCTGCAATTCATCCAATTCGTCTTCCTGAGGATAATGGGACAGCACGAAACCGAACACCGCTTCCTTCTCGTGTATGAACCAGAGCAGACGGTTACGGTCGCACGCGCCACAGTCGTAATTCAGGAAATAAGCATCGGCCCCATGCAGTTGCACCAGCATGTCCGTCGGTGCATGGAATGCAACATACATCCCTGCAGGACGCTCACGCAAAACCCGGTTGTTGAGCCGGATGGTATCTTCCATTATCACCGAATGTACCCCGTCGAACTGGACGTAGCGGCAGCCTGCATCATAAAGTTTGGTAAGCAAAAATTTGTAGCAGGAAGCAATATCATCCGTCAAAAGCCGGATGTCGGAGTAAACGGTTTCTATCTGAGTCCGCTCCACACGTTGAATAATCTGGGTCATAACCTCTGCCGGCGAAGGGATATGCTGTTTTTTCATCACCCCTCCGTCCACAATGGAATCAAGAAATGCGAATTCTTCCAGAATAGGATGCCGTAGCAAACTGAGCCGTCCTGTAATCTCCAAAGGAGAGCCTTCGGAGAAAGGCCGGCCGTCTTTGGAACAAATACCCTCCCAGCTTTCCAAAAAATCGCGACTTCGGAAACCACCATCGGAAACAACTTTCATGCCTCCCAGCTCCAGCCGTTCCACCAGACTGCGCACTTCCGCATCTTCAACAGCCTGCAATATCTGCCGGCTCACCTGCCCGTTCTGATATTGCTCGCGGACATCCTTCAATGCACGAGGTACACAAAAAGCCCCAGCTATATCAATTTTAAACGGAGGAAATACATTTGCCATGTTCATCCTTTCTTTGATTATTATAATAATGATACTTTTGCCCCAATACCATGAGCAGCAAAGCAATACAATCGAATGGCAACAAGAAGTATTATCAAGGACTAAAAACCTTAAATAAACCAATTCGTTGCAAATATAACTAAAAAAATCGAAGATTCACAATCTGCCCAAAAGATTTATCTTCATTTGACACTTCGAAATCAGATGATGCTTATGCATGCAATAATAGTCAGTAATGAATAACTTTAAAAGTTATTTTTCATTAGAAGTTTTCCACTTTAAACAATTACATCATTAACAATCAACAAATTAACACTTTTTAAACCACAAAAAGTTTTCCAAAAAGCAAAACCTATCAATAACTATAATATCTTTGTTTCCGCAATTAAACTAAAAAAGACAGTCACATTTAAGCATAAAAGGTTATGATACAGACAGTACTCAAGCGCGACGGGCGCGTCGTCGGATTCAACGAAGAAAAAATAGCAACGGCCATCCGCAAAGCCATGTTGCATACAGACAAGGGGGAAGACCTGCAACTGATACACCAGATTACGGACCGCATCTCTTTCAAGGGAGATTCGCAGATGACGGTGGAAGCCATCCAGGATTTGGTGGAAGTGGAGCTGATGAAGAGCAGCCGCAAGGACGTTGCCCAGAAATACATCGCTTACCGCAACCAGCGAAGCATTGCCCGCAAAGCAAAGACGCGCGACATGTTCCTGGAAATCATCAACATCAAGTCCAACGACATCACACGCGAAAATGCCAACATGAATGCCGATACCCCGGCGGGCATGATGATGAAGTTTGCCAGCGAAACCACCAAGCCTTTTGTGGACGACTATCTGCTGAGTGAAGAAGTGCTGGATGCTGTCACCCAGAACTATCTGCACATCCATGACAAGGATTATTATCCCACCAAGAGCCTGACATGCGTGCAACATCCGCTGGACCATATTCTGAAATACGGCTTCTCTGCCGGACACGGCGAATCGCGCCCGGCCAAACGCATCGAGACTGCCAGTATCCTGGGATGCATCTCGCTGGAAACAGCCCAAAACGAGATGCACGGCGGACAAGCCATCCCTGCATTCGATTTCTACCTTGCCCCCTACGTGCGCAACAGCTTCATCGAGGAAGTCAAGAACCTGGAAGAACTGAATGGAAAAGACTATTCACACCTCTATCAGAAGGAACTGGCCGACTATCTGCTACAGCCGTTGGACGGACTGACGGGCGAGGACCGCATCGTACAGCATGCCGTCAACAAGACCGTATCGCGTGTGCACCAGTCCATGGAGGCGTTTATCCATAACATGAACACCATCCACTCACGCGGCGGCAACCAAGTGGTGTTCAGCTCCATCAACTACGGCACAGACACCTCTGCCGAGGGGCGCTGCATCATCCGCGAGCTGCTGAAAAGCACCTATCAAGGGGTAGGAAACGGAGAAACCGCCATCTTCCCCATCCAGATATGGAAAAAGAAACGGGGTGTGAGCTACCTGCCTGAAGACCGCAACTACGACCTCTACCAACTGGCCTGCAAGGTGACGGCACGGCGTTTCTTCCCGAACTTCCTGAACCTGGACGCCACCTTCAACCAAAGCGAGGACTGGAAAGCCGATGACCCGAAACGCTACCAGCATGAAGTTGCTACCATGGGATGCCGTACCCGTGTATTCGAAAACCGTTTCGGACCGAAGACCTCCATCGGACGCGGCAACATCTCTTTCTCTACCATCAACATCGTCCGTCTGGGCATTGAGTGCATGAACATCGAAGACAAGGAACAGCGCATCGCCCGGTTCTTTGCCAAGTTGGATAGTATGCTCGAAGTGACCGCACGCCAGCTGCACGAGCGCATGGAGTTTCAAAAGACCGCCTTCGCCAAGCAGTTCCCGCTACTGATGTCTGCCTTGTGGATAGGCAGCGAGAAGCTGAAACCGAACGATACGATTGCTTCCGTCATCAACCAGGGAACACTGGGAATCGGTTTCATCGGGTTGGCAGAATGTCTCGTGGCATTGCTCGGAAAACATCACGGCGAATCTGGCGAAGCCCAGGAGCTGGGACTGAAAATCGTGACCTACATGCGCGACCGTGCCAACCAGTTCTCGGAGCAATACCAGCACAACTACAGCGTGCTTGCCACTCCTGCCGAAGGGCTGTCGGGCAAGTTCACCCGCATCGACCGTAAAAAGTTCGGCACGCTGCCGGGCATCACAGACCGTGACTACTACACCAACTCCAACCACGTGCCCGTATACTACAAATGCAGCGCCCGCCACAAAGCGGAAGTGGAGGCTCCTTATCATGAACTGACCCGCGGCGGACACATCTTCTATGTGGAGATAGACGGTGACGCCACCCACAATCCGGAAGTCATTATGCGTGTAGTGGACATGATGGACCGATACAACATCGGCTACGGTTCGGTAAACCACAACCGTAACCGCTGTCTGGAGTGCGGCCACGAAAACTCCACCCCAAACCTGGAAGAATGCCCGAAGTGCGGCAGCAAGCATATCGACAAGCTGCAACGCATCACCGGCTACCTGGTGGGGACAACCGACCGCTGGAACAATGCCAAGCTGGCAGAGTTGAACGACAGGGTCGTTCATAATTAAAAATTGAAAATTAAAGGGCTGCGCAGTGCAAAGCGGAGCTTCATTTTTAATGGTTGACGTTTAATTTTTAATGATTAATGTTCAGCTTCCTACCTGCGATGTTTAATTTTTAATTTTTAATTATTAATTCCCTACTCATGCTTTCTATTCTCGATATTTTAGAAGATACCACAGTAGACGGTCCGGGCTTCCGGACCGCCATTTATGCTGCCGGATGCCCCAACGGTTGTCCCGGTTGCCACAATCCGGAGTCGTGGGACATCAACCGCGGGCACTGGATGAGTACGGAAGAGATTCTGGAAAAAGTCCTTGCCGACAACTTTGCAGACGTCACCTTCAGTGGTGGAGACCCGATGTTCCAGCCGGAAGGATTCACCCAACTGGCACATGCCATCAAGGAGCGGAGCCGGAAAAACATCTGGTGCTATACGGGCTATACTTTCGAAAAACTACTGTGCAACCCGCGCCAAGCCCAACTGCTGAAGTACATCGACGTACTGGTGGACGGCAAATTCAAGAAAGAACTGAGGGATGAGGAACTCTATTTCCGGGGAAGCCGCAACCAGCGTCTGATTGACGTACAAACATCCCTGCAAAAAGGCGAAACCGTCATTTACCACTATAATCCGAAAAAGGGCATTTAAAAAAGAAGAGAAGTTTTCAAAAATATATGAGCACTTTTATAATGTTATAATATCAGGCGCGAATTACACGGAATAACACGGATTCAATAAACAAAATCCGTAAAATCCGCGTAATCCGCGCCTAAAAGAAAGTGTTAAGAGTTTTTTGACACCCTCCACCTATATCACCATTCTATAAATTTCCCTCTTTCCCTGCGCTTCTGCAGCTCCTCCTGAAGAAAGCGCTGCCTATCCTTGGCAATATACCGGCGGGCAAAGATATTGGGCACCGCCACTCCCAGCGCTATGCAGAGAATAATCAGTGAAGCCGTGATGCCGTTGGAAACAACCGCCGTCACCTCGCCTACCACACCGTGCATATTGATAAGCCCGAAAAGTGCACGATACATCAGCACTCCCGGAATCATCGGGATGACAGAAGGAATCGTCAGCACATGATTGGGAACATGGAACCAATGCACTGCCTTCACGGCTATCAGGCTGACAACCATGCTGCCCATGAACGAACCTATCACCGGTCCGTAACCCAATTCGAAATTGACAAAGTTACGCGTACAAACGGCAATGATACCGCCCACCGCAACAACCCACAACAAGCGCCGCTGTATGTTGAATATCATGGAAAATCCCATGGCAGCTATCGCCGCCGCAATGGCATACACCAGATAACTGTCATGAGGCACCATACTCAATTCGCTGAACTTCTTGTCAATCACGACATCCTCCACCGTCAGCAGGCGCATGGCTATTACAATGCCGAAGGCCATTGCACAGACCATCAGCACCGTATTCACAGCCCGCACAATGCCCACCTGGATATAATTGTCAATCATATCATCCACAAAGTTTATCAGCGGCACCCCCGGAACGATGAACAGTGCACACGCCAACAACGGATGATAGGGAGTTTCCGAGAGCCCGGCAAACGAAGACACATAGGCCAGACAGGTAGAAATCAATGCGGCAATGGCAATACTCATATAGTGATTGATGCCGAACTCCATGCAACGGGCACGGACGCGGAAGCCGGCAAAAGCGCAGATAGAGGTAAACAGAAACGCCATCCAGTCACCACCGAACAGTTTACAGAAACCTCCGCAGGCAAAGCCGGCACCGATGGCAACAACGTATGGCACATAGTTCCGCTTCTTGTTTTTGATTCTTTCCAGTTCCTCCTCATACTGGTCGAGGGAATAGTCATTCTCAATAGCCCGCCAGGACAGTTTGCTGATTTCGGAAATGGCAGTCATGTTGATGCCATGCTTTTCACATTTCTGGAATTTGGAGAACGAATGCAGGCCGTCGCTCACATTCACCACCAGCATGGTATAACTTACGTCGATGTGGAGCTTTTCTTCCGGCAGCCCCAGATAGGCGGCAACACGGTTCAGGTTACGAACAACACGGTTCGTATCAGCCGCACTCTCCACCAGCAGCTGTCCGGTACGAAGCAATAAATCGAGTTTCCTGCGCAGCAGGGCAATCTCTTGTTCAGTCAAAGTCTTATCCATGAATCTTTTTACCTATTTTTTTGGAGGCACAAAGATAGGCAAAATGTAGAAAACGATTTCATTCTTTCGGCAGAAAACTCTACCTTTGCAGCCGTTTTTTTAATGGACACAAATGGAAATATTCTGGAATACTATCGCACAATACAACGAGGCCACCTGGTGGACACAGCTCCTCATCACCGCAGCAGGTATCCTGCTCACCACGCAACTCTACCGGAAACCGACCTTATGGGCAAAACGCTCCATGAAAATCTACATGGTATTTCTGAACGGGTGGATATCCATCGTGTACTACATGATGTATTGCGGAGCGCGCGGACACCACCATATACTCGCCATCTTCTGGGGAGTGATTGCAGTGTTGTGGCTATGGGATTTGTTTACCGGCTACACTCCGTTCGAGCGCAACCCGAAATACAAGGTACTGGTGGGGGTACTCTATGCAATGCCTTTCCTCTACCCGCTCCTTTCGTGGGCACGCGGAATGGAATTTCCCATGATGACCACCACCGTGATGCCCTGCTCGGTAGCAGTTTTCACCATCGGGCTGCTGCTGGCTTTCTCGCGCAGGGTCAACCTGCTCGTCATTCTGTTCCTTTGCCACTGGGCGCTCATCGCCTTTTCCAAAGTCTACATCTACAAGATTCCCGAAGACCTGCTACTGGCAAGCGCCACCGTGCCTGCCATCTATCTGTTCTTCAAGAACTACTTTGAACAGAACTTGCACAAGGAAACCAAGCTGGGCGCACGGCTCATGAACTGGTTCCTTATCCTCATCTGTATAGTGGTCGGGGTACTGCTCAGCATGACGCTGCTCCATGGAATGAGAGGATAAAGAAATAGCGCGCTTCCGCGCGCCAAAATCATTTCTTCTTTCCCTGATTGGCCACAGCCTCCATCAATTTCTTTATCTCCTCGGGATCACCCAAGAAATAGTCTTTCGTCAAGTTCAGCTCATCGTCAAACTCAAAGACGTAGGGCACCGCCGTAGGCAGGTTCAGATGCACAATTTCATCGTCCGAAATATGCTTCAGATGCTTGATAATACCCCGCAGGCTATTGCCATGAGCCACTACCAGCAATTCGTCGGCCGTCTTCAGATTCGGGAAGATGACACATTTCCAGTAAGGCATGATACGCTCAATCGTATCTTTCAACGACTCCGTACGGGGCAGTTCGGCATCGGGCACTTCTTGATAACGGTCCTCAAAACGCGGATTACGCGGGTCATCCTCGGCCAATGCATGCGGAGCCACATCAAAGCTCCGGCGCCATACCAACACCTGCTCGTCACCGTACTTGGCAGCCGTCTCTGCCTTGTTCAGCCCTTGCAACTGGCCGTAGTGTTTCTCATTCAACCTCCACGATTTCTCCACCGGAATCCAGTCCTGGTCGAGGCGGTCCAGCACACAATCCAGTGTCTTCACGGCACGCTTCAGATAGGAAGTATACGCCTTCTTGAAGCGGAATCCCTTTTCTGCCAGCAGCTCACCCGCCCTTACAGCTTCAGCAACGCCTTTCTCTGTCAAATCAACATCCGTCCACCCCGTGAAGCGGTTTTCCTTATTCCATGCACTCTCGCCGTGGCGAAGCAAAACAATCTTTTTCATATAGTCTCCTTTCAGTTTTACCTATAGAACACCCGGCTACCTCCTCTTGTTCATGCAATAGCGGACCACATATACCAAAAGTATCAGAAACGCCACCCACACCATGCTGATGACCGGCAGGTAGCGGTTATACAAATATTCCCCTTCCTTCGGGACACGGTTGAAAGTACAGATTATGCAATTACAGCACGCATCGAGTGCATCATGCGAGAATACCGAAAAAACAATGATAGCCACCCCCGCAAGAAGCATCATCAAAGTCCCCCACACCAGCCACTTACCAGCCACGGAAGGATGGAATTGCGAATGAGTGGAATGTACGAATCTAACCATAAACACTTGTCTATTATTACCGGTACAAATGTCCTTCATTTTTAACAATCCGGCAATACCTACTTTTCATCAAAAAGAGAGTCTGCCATCCCAATTAGTAGGTAGCCGCGACCTCTATAAACCACGCCACAAGCTAACCCGAAATGGGGAGCGGCACAACACTAAAAGCCCTACATGTAGGTATTTCACGTTCTCCGGCAAAGCCTTTACTTTGCAGCAAACAATTTAATCACTTTATTTACAATGAAAAAGACTGGTGTTTTTTATGGTTCCAGTACCGGAACCTGCGAAGAGTTGGCTAACCAGATAGCCGAAAAGTTGGGAGTTTCCTCCACCGACGTACATAGTGTTGACAAGATGACCGCCGATAAAATCAAGGAATATGAAGTGCTGGTTCTAGGTACCTCCACTTGGGGAGACGGCGAACTGCAGGACGACTGGTATGACGGCGTAAAGGTACTGAAGAGCGCCGACCTTTCCATGAAGTTCGTAGCCTTATTCGGTTGCGGCGACTCCGACTCCTACTGCGACACATTCTGCGACGGCATCGGAGTACTCTACGAGGACCTGAAGGATAGCGGGTGTACCTTCTTGGGCAACAAAGTCAGCACGGACGGGTATTCCTTCTCCTCTTCCATCGCCGTGGTAGACGGTGCATTCGTAGGACTTCCCCTCGACGAAGTGAACGAAAGTAACAAAACCGCCGAACGCATTGACGCCTGGACAGCCGAAATAAAAAGCAAGCTCTAGAAAAGAAACAGACCATCCGTTTACTTTAAACGGATGGTCTGCCTGCATCATGCAGATGATATCTTTTATCTGAACAGATAATGTGTTCCGCCATATCCGCAGGCACATTATCTTTTTTATGCTCTTATACGAACCAGCGAACGTAGCAGAAGTCCTGACGGTGAGGCAGGTCTGCATTCTTCGGGAACATACGGTAAGAAACCTTGAAGCTACCCGCATTTTCCATCTTGTGCTTAGCTTGGAAAGTATAAAGGTTACCTTCTTTCTTCACTACATTGAACGGTTCTACGGAATAAACGTGCTGTTTGCCATCCTGAGCCGTATAAGTAGTCACCAGTTCCAGACCGATAGCATCGTTCAAGCCCTTCTCGTCGATAACGTAAGTAATGGTGTATTCCTTACCGCTCTCGATGGAGCCTTTCACCAGGTCTTCGGTCTTTTCGCAAGACACCACTTCAATGCTGTCCCACTTCTCGGCAACTTCTTCCTTCCAAGCAGCTATTTCCTTAGCCTTGGCACAACCGTCGGCAGCCAGCATCTTGAAACGTTTGGCCTCCTTGATGTAGAACTTGTCGTAATAGTCATCCAGCTGACGCTTCATTGTATAGTGGGGAGCAATCTGTGCGATGGAGTTCTTGATAGTCTTCACCCAACCTTCAGAATATCCCTTCTTGTTGCGTGCATAGAACAACGGCAGAATTTCTTGCTCAAGAATGCTGTAGATAGTAGCGGCATCGAGCTGGTCCTGATGTTCCTGGTTCTGGTAAGTACGCTTTTCGGTCAATGCCCAACCGGCACCTTCACGATAGCCTTCCAACCACCAGCCGTCGAGTACGGAGAAGTTTACAACACCGTTCATCAACGCCTTTTCGCCGGAAGTACCGGATGCTTCGAGCGGACGTGTCGGAGTGTTCAGCCAGATATCCACACCTGAAACGAGGCGACGTGCCAACTGCATGTCATAATTTTCCAGGAAGATAATCTTGCCCAGGAACTCCGGACGACGGGAAATCTCAATGATTCTCTTAATCAAGCCCTGGCCGGCACCATCGTGCGGGTGAGCCTTACCGGTAAAGAGGAACTGTACCGGATAGTCGGGGTTGTTCACAATCTTGGCCAGACGGTCGAGGTCGGTGAACAGCAAGTGTGCACGCTTGTAGGTAGCGAAACGGCGTCCGAAACCTATCAGCAGAGCGTTCGGATTGATTTTGTCCAGCAGGGAAACGATGCGTGAAGGGTCACCCTGGTTCTTCAACCAAGTTTCACGGTATTGCTTGCGAACATAGTCAATCAGTTTGTTCTTCATCACCATGCGCGTCTTCCAGATTTCTTCGTCGGACACGTTATAGATAGCCTCCCAAATCTTGGGGTTGGACTGGTCGTAGAGGAAGTTCTCATCAAAATGCGCAGCATAGAGATGTTTCCACTCCGTAGCGCTCCAAGTGGGGAAGTGTACACCGTTGGTAACGTAGCCCACATGGCTTTCTTCGGGGAAGTAACCCTTCCAGATGGAAGCGAACATCTCCTGGGAAACCTTTCCGTGCAGCCAGCTCACACCGTTCACCTCCTGAGAAGTGTTGCAAGCGAATACAGACATACAGAAACGTTCACCCTTGTCGCCCGGATTGTTACGTCCGAGGTCCATCAGGTCGTCCCAGCTGATACCCATTCTTGAAGGATAGCCGCCCATGTACTTGCCGAAAAGGCCTTCGTCGAAGTAGTCGTGACCGGCAGGAACCGGAGTATGTACAGTATAGAGAGAAGAAGCACGTACCAGCTCGATAGCCTGGTCGTAAGTCAGACCTTCGGCCACGTAGTCACAGATGCGCTGTACGTTGATTAAAGCAGCATGTCCTTCGTTGCAGTGATAGATATCTTTCTTGATGCCCAGCTTCTTCAGCGTCAGAATACCACCGATACCGAGCAGGATTTCCTGCTTCAAGCGGTTTTCCCAGTCACCGCCATACAGCTGGTGAGTGATGGAACGGTCGAACTCGCTGTTCATTTCATTATCAGTATCAAGCAGATAGAGAGAGATACGTCCAACGTTCACTCTCCACACATAAGCATGCACGTAGTAGTCCAGATAAGGAACATCCACTACCATCTGCTCGCCCTTCTCATCCAATACACGGTCGATGGGCAACTGGCCAAAGTTCTGTGCCTCGTAATTGGCAATCTGCTGGCCGTCCATAGACAATGTTTGTGTAAAGTAACCGTAGCGGTACAGGAAACCGATTGCACACAAGTCGGCGTTGCTATCGGAAGCTTCTTTCAGGTAGTCACCGGCAAGTACACCCAGACCGCCGGAATATATCTTAAGTACATGGCTCAAACCATACTCCATACTGAAATAAGCCACGGACGGGCGCTTGCTGTCAGGCTTCACATCCATGTATGTGCGGAACTTGGAGTATACGTCATCCATTCTGCGCAGAATAACTTTGTCATTTGCGAGTGCCTCGAGTTTAGCATAACTCATACGTTCCAGCAGAAGTACGGGGTTCTGTCCCACTTCTTTCCAGAGAGCAGGGTCAAGGTCTCTGAACAGTTCGGTGGCTTCATAATTCCATGCCCACCAGATGTTATGTGCCAGTTCAGACAGTTTCTCCAGTTCGGCGGGAATGTGCGATTTCACATTCACATCTTTCCAGTTAGGAGTGTTTACATTACTAACTTTAATCTTCATTGTATGATAACTAATTGATTAATAATTCTTTTATTTTAGTTGACGCTTCATGGCATTGCGCAGTGCAATGTCGTAAGCCTCGTAATAATATTGTATAAAGTGCTTCCACAAAGCCTGCTCTGCCACCTGGCCTGCACGCTTGCGTATTTCCTTGATTTCGGCTTCCGTCTTGGTAGAGAACAAGGCTACGGTGTCCTTGATGCCGTCTGCCACTTCGGAATAGTTATAGTCCGAACGGTGCAGCACTTCCACTCCGTCGTTTATGCCATGCTGGTTTTTCAGGCTGTTCACCCAAAGTCCGAAACCGGCAAGGTCGGTGGTGATGGTAGGCACCCGGAAAGCCACGCTCTCCAGCGGGGTATATCCCCACGGTTCATAATAGGACGGATAGACACTGAGGTCCTCGCCTAAAATCAAGTCATAATAATGCTTGTTGAGGATGCCATCGTGACCATCCTGATAGCAAGGTACAAAAATTACTTTCACCTTATCTTCGGGACGATTGCCCATACCGAGGTATTTCAGCATATCCAGCACCTGGTCGTGCGTCATATTGTGCAGCCAGTGGGTGATGAAAGGACACTGCAACGGTTCGGTGAACTTATCTTTGCTCTTCAAGCGCTTCTGCAAGTCCTCGCGGGGGTCTCCCACCCAGCTGGGCACGTTGACAAACGCCAATACTTTCTTCTTTAAATCTTTATCGCGGTTCAGCCGGTTCAATGATTCCAGGAACACATCGATACCCTTATTTTTGAACTCATAGCGTCCGCTGGTACCGATAATCAGCGTATCGTCGCCCAAGTCCTCACCCAGCAGGCAGTTTGCCACACGCAGCATGGTGGAACGGGCACGTTTGCGCTTGCCGGTAAAGGTGGCGCCTTTCGGTACAAAATCATCTTCAAAACCGTTCATCAGCACAACATCCGCAGGCTTGTCAAGCAATTCCCTGCATTCGTTGTTTGTGATTTCGCTCACAGTGGTGAAACAGTCCACATAGTGGGCCGTCTGCTTTTCAATGGAATGTTTGGACTGCATGTTCAGCTCCTCCGCCATCTGGTCGCCGTTGTAGGCGAAAAGATAATCGTAAAGCGGCTTGTTGTTGCCAGCTATGGAGCGGCCGATGGACGTGGCATGGGTGGTGAAGATAGTCCCTATCTCGGGAACGGCAGACTGAAGATAGAGGGCGGCCATGCCGGTCATCCACTCGTGTGCCTGGAACACCACTTTGTCCGTTTCCGTCAAATTATAGCGATAGAAGCTCTCTATCACCTTGCCGGTAGCGAAAGCAAACATGGATGCTTCGTCATAATCACCATATCCATGCAGTGAATCCACCTGATAGCGGTTCCACATTTCTGTATAAATCTCATTTTTTTCTGCAAAGAACGGTTGGAAATCAACCAATATAACAATAGGTTCTCCCGGAATGTTCCAGCGACCTACGCGGACGGAAAGATTGTCTTTCAACGCTGCATGTTTTTTCCACGCTGCACAAAGGTTATCAGACTCAATGAACAAAGGGTTCTCTTTTCCCTGCCAGAAATCCGGCCCTATAAAGAATAATCTATCGCGAAATTTAGTCTGTAAAGTATTTGCCCTTGTAGACAAAACTGTATAGATACCGCCTACTTTATTACACACTTCCCAACTCGCTTCGAAGATGTAATCGGGGGTAAGTAGTTCTTTAGTCATATTATGTTATAATCTCTTTATCTTAATTACGGCTGCAAAAGTACGTATTATTCTTTGAAAAATAGCCTTTTAATCGAAAAAACTGATTAAATATGCATAAACAATCGTTTGCGGAATGTCATAGTTTAGCCACAAAAGCCCCATTGGCTCGCCCATCCATGCATTTTTCGTCTAAAATTCCCGAAGTTTCAAAAAAGAATTCCTGGAGTTTTCAGTTGAAGCCCCAGGAATTTAAACAAAAAACCCCAGGGATTTCAATTGTAAATCCCTGGGGTTTATTTTCTTATAATCCGGATTATACCATCAATGCAGCTACCAGCGCCAAAATAGCGTAGAATTCAGGAAGCGCGGCGTAAATCATTGTATTGGTCTGTACGTCGTGTCCCTGGGAAATACCCACAATACCGCTAGCACAAATCTGTCCCTGACGGATAGCGGAGAACAGGCATACCAGCCCCACACCCAGTCCGATGCCCAGCATCAAAGGGCCGTCCGTAGCAAAATCCCTGCCCATGGACATCAGGAAAGCCACGAAGCCGTAAAGTCCCTGCGTAGCCGGAAGGGCCGACAAAATCATATAACTTGCTGACTTGGAAGGGTCTTTCTTCAACGCACCTTCTGCCGCACTACCGGCGATAGTTGTACCGAAGCAACTGCCAATTCCTGCAAGGGCCAACATCAGGCCCAGACCGAGATAACCTAAAATTTCATTCATAATGTTTCTATTTTTATTTGTTTTTTAATTTGTTTATTTCTTTACTACTGTAAAAGGTTTATAGGCTTCGCCCTTACCTTCGTAACCGGAATTCTTGAAGTATTCCACAAATGTCAGACGGAGCGGGTGTACAAAGGCACTCAGACAAGACATGGCAATGTTCAGCGTATGCCCGAATATCAGTATCAGACCGCAGAACAGCCATCCCAGGGCCGGACCTGCAGCATCGTTCACCATGAAGGCAAGCTGGTTGAACACGCCTCCAAGCATACCGCCTGCCAAGCCGAGGGCATAGAGACGGATGTAGGAAAGTATATCGCCCATCAATCCGGTTGCCATGTTATAGGTATCCCATACTCCGGCACCGATGTTGACAAATACATTCCGGTGGATATTGTTCAGCAGGTAGATACCGATGGCAGAAACACCGCCAATCACGATAAATGCCCACGTAGACACGTCTTCCGAAATTATTTTGAAGAAGGAAAGTCCGCCGGTGCAGATAAATCCCACCACCAGCAACAGCCATCCCCAAGCACTGAGCGACTCCTTGAAGCCGAAACGAACGGTCTGTCCCACGGCCTTCACCGTCATGGCAATGCAGATGTGCACCGCACCGATAATCAACGCCAGCAGCATTTGCTTGTCATAGGTAGTCTCACCTATCTTACCCACAATCATGAATTCCTTCAGTTTGGCGGGTATCTCCAGGTCAAAGAGGCTTACACCGAAGAAGGTTCCCAATATGGCACCGATGACGGACGTAAATATACCCAACGTAATCACCAGGTTCATCATGCCTTTCATGGACTTGGACATCTTCCTTTTCAAAATGAACCCGAGTGCAATCAGTACCAGACCGTAGCCCGCATCTCCCATACAGAAAGCAAAGAAGAGCGAGAAGAATGGCGCAAGTATCGGTGTCGGGTCGAACTCGGCATATTCGGGCATACCGTACATTTTGGTAAGCACTTCGTACATGCGTGTATAGGCGTTGTTTTTCAGCTTGATGGGAGCATTGTCCTCGCGCTTGGCAGCCCTTATCTCATAATAAGTGCCGCTTTCATCGAGAAGTTTCCTCACATCCGCCTCGCAGTCTTCGGGAATCCAGCCTTCCATCAACACTACGGCACCTTCTGCCATATGTTCGCTGTTCAGCTTGACTTTCAGCAGGTCTATCTCTTCCTGGAGCTGTAGGTTGTACTTCTCCAACGTGCAGTAATTCGCTTTGCAGAATTCTTTCAATCCGGCATGTGCCTGCACAAGGGCCTCTTCCGTATCGGCTTTCTTCCGGCTCAGTTCGGAGAGGCTGAGTGAAGGCAGACGGAGCGGTTCCACATCCAGTTCTACCGGTTGGGGAGTGACGGTCACGAAATAAAGATGTCCGCCGTTCTCTTTCACCACGATGGCATTGTAGTCCTCTGCCCACGCTTCGTTATAGTCTTTCTCCGGGCAGGTATAGAACTGCACGAACCAACCAGCATCTTCCAGCTTGCGGATGGCTCTCCAATCGAAATCGCCCCAGACTTCCATCTGCGCCACATCCTTGTCGATGGCGGGAATCTGCTGGTTCAAGTCTTGTATCCGCGCCTGCAAGTCCTCGTAGAATTTCACCAGAGCATCGGCCGACAACTCTTTATGCACCTTTTCTTCCGGCTGTTTGTCTGCCAGGGTGTGCATGCTCTGAAGCATATTCTTGTAGAGCGTACGCTTCTGCATGAATTGCTGCAAGGTGTCGTCCATCTCGCCGCACTGCCTTTCCACAACGTGCACCACGCCCAGTTCCCGGATTTGTGCCAGAAATGCTTCGTACTCCTTATGATACACAAGGAACGTGAGCTTCTTCATTTTCGTAATCATGCCTCTGCCTCCTTCCTTTTCTCCTGATGGGATTTCATGATTTTCTGCGATGACTTGGAAAGGTTCTCCTCGTCTTCCATAAACCGCTTGATTTTGCGCAGAGCATCCTGATAACCCGGAATCTGTACTTTCTCAAAAAGATTCACCTTCTGGGTGGTCTTTTTACGCGCATGTTCCAACAAGTTCAACTTGGCAACAGTAAATTCACGCTCGATGGCAGTATGTGCCAGTGACTTAAGCAAATGCAGCCCGTCTGCATACCATTTGGGCGCATTGAACAAGCTGTAAGGGCGTATCTCGAAATCTACATTCTCGAGCAACGGCACCCGTACACCGGCAATCTTCTTTACACCGAGATGAACATCGCTGACCTTTATCAATGAAGCGTCGAACTCATTCCAAAGGGCGAACATGGCTTCGTAAGCTTGGATTTCCTTTTCCAACCTCGCGTCCAACGCGGCAGCGTCTCCCTTGCAGCGCTTCACTTCCATACGCAGGGCACTCTCCTTATTCTTAATAATGGGGAGTGTACGCACGCGCACCTTCAGTTGCTTTTCGAGTTGCTGAAGCGAGGTTTTGTTATATTGAAACTTAATAGCCATTTTATTTACGATTTAACGATTTACGATTAGACGACTGAAGCTACTCAATTTCTCAATTTACAGATTTACAATTTCAGTAATATCAATCGTAAACCGTAAATCGTCTAATCGTACATTTATTTAGTTTGCTTTCGGCCAGAACTGGTCCACAAGCTCTTTCTTGATATTCACCTCTTCCGGACGGAAATACTTGCCGAACAGACTCCATGCCACATCGAGCATCTCTGTGGTATCGAGGTTGACATCGATGGCCAGTAGCTGGTTGGAGTAGTCCTTGGCAAAGGCAAGGGTACGTTCGTCGTAGTTCGTCAGGTCGAAACCGTTTTCAAGCTTGGTTTTGGCGTTGGCGGCATCGGCGTACAGACGTACGGCGGCATTCATCACCTGCGGATGGTCCTTACGTGTCTTTTTGCCCGTAACAAGCTGTTTCAGACGGGACAAGGAACGGAACGGGTCAACGATAACCTTACCGATGTCGCTGTCACGACGGAGGAACAACTGGCCTTCCGTGATATAACCCGTATTGTCGGGCACGGCATGCGTAATGTCGCCACCGGACAGAGTCGTCACCGCAATAATCGTGATGGAACCGCCGCTTGGGAACTGCACCGCCTTTTCGTATATCTTCGCCAAGTCCGAATAAAGGGAACCCGGCATGGAGTCCTTCGAAGGAATCTGGTCCATACGGTTGGACACGATGGCGAGCGCATCGGCGTAGGAAGTCATATCCGTCAGCAGCACCAGCACCTTTTCATTATTGTTTACAGCAAAATACTCGGCCGCCGTCAGTGCCATATCCGGAATCAGCAGACGCTCTACCGGAGGATTCTCGGTGGTATTCATAAAGCTGACGATACGGTCGAGCGCACCGGCATTGGAGAATACGTTCTTGAAGTAAAGGTAATCATCGTTCGTCATACCCATACCGCCAAGGATAATCTTGTCAGTCTCCGCACGCAGAGCCACATTCGCCATCACCTGGTTGAAGGGCTGGTCGGGGTCGGCAAAGAACGGAATCTTCTGTCCGGACACCAGCGTATTGTTCAAGTCGATACCTGCAATACCGGTTGCAATCAGTTCCGAGGGCTGCTTACGGCGCACCGGATTCACGGATGGACCGCCAATTTCCACCTCCTCGCCTTCAATGGCCGGACCACCGTCGATGGGGTCGCCAAAGGCGTTGAAGAAGCGTCCGGCAAGCTGCTCGCTCACTTTGATTGTAGGAGCCTTGCCCAAGAATACTACCTCTGCATTGGTGGGAATACCTTCCGTACCCTCAAACACCTGCAAAGTCACTTCGTCGCCGGCAATCTTCACCACCTGGGCCAGCTTGCCGTTTACGGTCGCCAACTCGTCATACCCCACTCCGGTTGCCTTCAGCGAACACGTAGCTTTCGTAATCTGAGTAATCTTGGTATATATTTTTTGAAATGCTTTTGTTGCCATCTATTTATTTACAATTTAGCAATTTACTATTTACTATTTAAATCTCTGCCATCCTATTCTACTATTTTCCTATCTACAACCTCCGTACACCTGCATCCGCAAGGCAAATAGTAAATTGTAAATAGTCACATAGTACATCCTTAGGCTTTACGTTCCTCAACCAGTTCCTGCAACTGCTTATGGAACTTGTCGTATTCTTCCGACTTAAACTTCGAGTAGTTCATCTGCTTACAGATGTTAATCATTTTCTTGAAGTAATCCATTACTTCGTTGAAGTTGTCGAACTCAAATTCTGTATGACAGATTTCTATTACCATATTCAGAATCTCCTCCTGACGCTCCATCGGGGTCACGGCATCAATTTCATCAAAGGCATCCTGCTGCAGAATAACGAAGTCAATCAATTCCGATTTCCAGAAAGTCACGTGATACTCTACGGGCACACCGTCGTCACCCAAGATGTTGATTTGCTCGGCAATCTCCTTACCACGCTGCAAACGGGTCTTGATTTCATTCACCTTGCCAATCCACTCACCGTTGATGTGCTTGGTGATATACTCTTCAAATTCAGGGTATTCTATATATTTGGAATACGAGTCAATCGGGTTTACGGCAGGATAACGCTTCTTGTCGGCACGGTCTTGCTCAAGGGCATAGAAGCAGCGTGCCACCTTCTTCGTATTCTCGGTTACCGGCTCCTTCAAGTTACCACCGGCAGGCGATACCGTACCGATGAAAGTAATGGAACCGGACTCGCCGTTGTTCAGCTTCACATAACCCGCACGGCCGTAGAAGTTGGAGATGATGGAGGACAAGTCCATCGGGAAGGCATCGGGACCGGGCAACTCCTCCATACGGTTGGACATCTCGCGCAATGCCTGCGCCCAACGTGAAGTGGAGTCCGCCATCAGCAGTACCTTCAATCCCATGCTTCGGTAGTATTCTGCAATCGTCATAGCCGTGTAGACAGATGCCTCACGGGCAGCCACCGGCATGTTCGAAGTATTGGCAATGATAATCGTACGTTCCATCAGCTTCCGTCCCGTATGCGGGTCAACCAATTCGGGGAATTCTGTAAAGATTTCCACAACCTCGTTGGCACGCTCACCGCAGGCAGCGATGATTACGATGTCCGCTTCCGCTTGTTTTGAAATGGCATGCTGAAGCACCGTTTTTCCAGTACCGAACGGACCGGGGATAAAACCCGTACCACCTTCCACAATCGGGTTTACGGTGTCGATTACACGCACACCGGTTTCCAGCAATTTGAAAGGACGCGGTTTTTCCTTATAGTTGGTCATGGCGCGCTTCACGGGCCATTTCTGTATCATGTTCACCCGGATGTCATTACCTTCGCTATCCGTCAGCACTGCAATGGTATCCTCAATGCTGTAATCACCTTCCTTTGCAATGGATTTCACGGTGCACACACCTTTCTGTTCAAAAGGCACCATGATTTTCAGAGGTTGGAAGTTTTCGTCCACTTGTCCCAGCCAGGCAGCGGCTTCCACTTGGTCGCCCACCTTTGCCAAAGGCACAAAATGCCATTTGCTTCCTTTATCCAGCGGATAGGTATATTGCCCGCGTTTCAAGAAAACACCGTCCATCTTATCGAGGTCGTTTTGCAGACCGTCGTAGTTCTTCGAAAGCATACCGGGCCCCAGTGTTACTTCGAGCATATGTCCGGTAAACTCAGCTTCGGCCCCCACTTTCAGTCCGCGGGTACTCTCAAATACCTGCACGTAGACCTGGGTACCTACTACCTTAATCACCTCCGCCATCAACTTGTCTCCTCCGGTCGAGATATAACAAATCTCATTCTGCGCTACCGGTCCGTCGACGACGAGGGTCACCATGTTGGCTATTACGCCACTAACAGTTCCTTTTGTTGCCATATATTTTTAGTTGTTTATTTTATCTGAATTCTGCGGGTATCTGCACCTCGTCTTTCAAGGCAGCGATAATGCTGCGGAACAGTTGGTTACCCTTCTCTTTATCCAACGAAATCCACCGTTCTATCATCTCCAGCTGTAGCAGGAAGACAAACAGACGTTCCACGGTAAAGTAATCGAAGAATGTGGCCTCCTCCATCCAGTCCCAGCGAAGCTGGTCCAGTTTCTTTTCCCGGTCCACCAGTTCCTCCGTCTCACTGATTTTCACCAGCTGCTCCAGATAATCCACCTCAGTACCCAGACCGAAGTCACGGGCATTGGAAGTACGCAGAGCCTCGCACACTTCCGTATCACCCACAATCAGCGGAGCAATGTCCAGCTTGAACTTACGTGCTGTGAGCGCCACCAATATATTATTGAGAGTGAGGTTGAAGCCAAACCAGGAAGACACAAACTGATTCCTGGATTCCATAGCATAGGCGTAATAGAGCGCTGCCAGGCGGTCTTCATACAAGAAACCGTCCTCGGCAGGCAGGCTGAAGTATTCGGAAATGAACGTAGAGAGATAAGATGGGAATACACTGTCAGAGACTTCGTCGCCATCCTTCAGTTGTGAGATATATTCCACCAGTTCCTCCGACGAATAGTTTCCGCGCGGGTCGATGGCAGCATCCTTATCCTTCAATAGTTTCAAGACATTCGCATTATCGAATTTCAGATAAAACAAATCTATCAACTTTTTATCATCTTCCGACAAGGCAGGATATAGTTCCGTCTTGAAATCGGCTACTGTATAGCTCAGTTTACTGTCTTCCAGAGTAAGTTCAGGCAAACCGGCTACCAAGTAATAGTATTTACTCATAATCCTGTGGGAGTTTTTAGAACAGCATTTCCACTAATTGCGGACGCAGGAATTCCTTGAAGTAATTCATAAATTCTTCTTCGCCGAAGTTCACCTTGTACGAACCATCGGCAGGCGATACGGAGAACAAGGTTTTGATGCCATTCACTTGCTCAATCTTCACACCCTTGTCCAGCAGGTCTTTCGCCTTCGCTGCGAAATATTTTGTCAAGCCTTCCGCATCGGCAGTAGAGATAACGATTGGTTCGTTCACACTCCATTTGGACGCCAATGCAACGATGAAGGCATTAAGATAATCCTTGTTTGCAGCAAATGCCTTTACATCGGCATTCACAATGTTGTCCGTCACCAACGTAGCGATTTCGGACTTCAGAGCATTCACAGCCTGACCGGCAAACAACTTTAATTCAGATTTTGTATTCTCTGCCAGTTCATCGGCAGACTTATGAGCGGTAGCCACGATAGAATCCGCTTCCTTGTGAGCATCCTCTATAATTCTCTTGGCTTCTTCCTGAGCTTTTGCGATAAGTTTCTGTGCCTCTTCGTTTCCTTTCTCTACGCCTTCGCGGTAGATCTTATCGGTCAGCTCTTGAATCTTGTTTTCCATATTTGCAGGAGTTATTATATGATTTATATTACAATATTAATTGCGTGATTTTTTCCCTTCCTATTAGATTCACGCCAAATTTACAAAAATCCATTTGATATTGAATAGAAAGAAAGGAAGAAAAGTTCTTGCTCTTCCAAAAAAAACTCATTTTACACCAACTTTGTTCTGTAATGATAACAAAAGAATGACAAAAGAAGCAGAAAAATACGTATGCAACAACGCATGACAGGGATTAAGGGGAGCAGTTCCGGAGGTATATAAACGAACAAAGCCTCCGTATCCTTATCAGACACGGAGGCT
>NZ_QTNH01000040.1:0-241 GCF_003603515.1 Bacteroides sp. AM32-11AC
TTGAATAAGACTACCTTCACCGCAAAAATGGTTTACGCATATATTCGTGTGTCGACAGACAAACAGACTGTCGAGAACCAAAGGTTCGAAGTCCAGAAATTTGCAACGGAAAAAGGACTTGTAATAGATAAATGGGTGTCCGAGAAGGTTTCCGGTACCAAAATTGCTAATGATAGGAAATTAGGTCCACTTCTCAAGAGGATGAAGAAAGGCGACACTCTAATCATAACAGAAATCAGCC
>NZ_QTNH01000040.1:251-844 GCF_003603515.1 Bacteroides sp. AM32-11AC
CTTCTCAAGAGGATGAAGAAAGGCGACACTCTAATCATAACAGAAATCAGCCGATTAGGAAGAAACCTGATGGGTATTATGTCAATGCTTCACCTCTGTATGATTAAGGAGACTTGCGTTCTTACTGTCAAGGAACGTTACGAATTAGGTAATAACATCAACAGTAAGGTATTGGCATTCGCTTTCGGTTTATCCGCTGAGATTGAACGTGATTTGATCAGTCAGCGAACCAAGGAGGCCCTTGCTTACAGAAAAGCTGCAGGAATACGACTTGGTCGGAAAAAGGGGGATAAAAACACGCATTACAAGCTTACAGGAAAGGAACCTCTCATTAGAACTATGCTCGAATATGGTTATTCAAAGGCAGCCATATGTCGTAAGCTTAAATGTAACCCTAAAACATTGGATGACCATTTGCGGAGAATGTCAAAAAAATAATGTCCTTTTTGAAGGCTACATCCATATCTATCTTTGCATTGACATTCTGTGTCAGTGGAAAATCCCGAATTGGCAGTATGTTTGACATAGGCTTACTTACTTTTGTGGTTGTCTGACAATTTGATGGTTATAAATAAAGTAATAAAATGGGTATG
>NZ_QTNH01000041.1:0-791 GCF_003603515.1 Bacteroides sp. AM32-11AC
TCAGTGGCTACGACATCACAAGTACGGTTTATACTTTCTCCGACAAGCCGTCTGGTGTGTCCCATACACATACTGCCAGCGGCAAGAGTACGCGCACGGAAGTATATACCTATACCTACGACCATGCGGACAGAATAAGCAAAGTGCAGCATAGTCTTGGCGGCACTGCGATTGCTCTGTACGATGCTACTTATGACAACTTCGGTCGTTTGCTGACCAAGCTGTATCACGGAACGAACACCAACAAACTGACATATGCCTACAACCTGCGTAGCTGGCTGACGGGCATCAGCGGTACATGCTTCACACAGAACCTGTACTACAACACGGGTGTGGGTACTGCGAAGTACAACGGCAGCATCAGCAGTATGACCTGGAAGTCCGGGAACGAAAGTACAGTCCGTGGTTACAAATTCACTTATGACGGTCTTGACCGGATGCTGAACGCTACTTATGGCGAGACAGCAAGTATCAGCACGAATGCGAACCGCTTCTCGGAGAACGTTGCGGGTTATGACAAGAACGGTAACATCAAGAGTTTGCAACGTTACGGCCAGACTGGTGCCAGTGCCTACGGCCTGCTTGATAATCTGACTTACACATTGACCGGCAATCAGTTGAGCCGTGTGGACGATGCCGTGAGTACCGTTGCATACGGTACAAACACTGCCTTTGTGAACGGTGCAAGCACCGCAGGGGAGTATGTCTACGATGTCAATGGTAATTTAACGAAAGATTTGAATAAGGGAATTACCGATATTCAATATAATGTATTAAATTTGCCCAGTACG
>NZ_QTNH01000042.1:0-738 GCF_003603515.1 Bacteroides sp. AM32-11AC
ACCATCTACGAGACGGTGAACGGTAATAGGCTGACCCTTACCATAGGTGGAGTTAGGGCTTATAACCATACCAATCTGTACAGTAAAAAGGGTGCAGAGCGTTTTAAGGTGTTCATAGGCTTCATTTGTAATGTCTGCACCAATTTATGTGTATCTACGGACGGTTATCTTACTTGTTTGGAAGTAACCAATACCAACGAATTATATCGTGCCGTATTGGAAATGTTCAACAAGTACGACCCTGCCAAGCACATACATCTGATGCAGACACTTGGCAATACCAGTATGACAGAACATCAATTCTGCCAGTTACTTGGAAGAATGCGACTTTATCAGTGCTTGCCACAAGGCTATCAGAAGGCTATCCCCAGAATGCTGCTTACTGATACACAAGTAAACAGTGTGGCTAAAGCCTACATTAATGATGAGAACTTTGGCTGTCTTGGCAGTGACCTATCCATGTGGAAGTTCTACAACCTGCTTACTGGCAGCAACAAGAGCAGCTACATAGACAGCTTTCTGGATAGAGCCTACAACGCTACAGAACTGGCAACGGGCATTGCATCCGCTCTGCATGGTGATGAAAGATACAGCTGGTTTCTCTCTTAGCTGTATCTGGAATTATATCCTATTACTGGTTTCTCAAAACTGGAGATTATGCTACGGAATTTATTCTATGTGTTACTGGCTACTTTGGTATTCTTCATTGCAATGGCATTGTTTCCATTTATAGCGGTA
>NZ_QTNH01000043.1:0-557 GCF_003603515.1 Bacteroides sp. AM32-11AC
TACAAAGGTATGATGGAGAAGATTGATATTACAGCCACGGGAGTAGTTGATAGTATTCGTAATAAGATGGCAGTGGCTACAGTTTCCAATAAAGGATTAATGCCATCAGGTGTGTTATCGGAGTTCCAAGGCGCGTATAGTGTACTTCTGTTTGAGACTACAAGCACTCCAGTTACAGGCTCAATTCTTTTGTCTATATCTGCAATATCAAGCGGAATGCCTAGCCTATATTACATCTCCATATCACGAGCTGGTGATGTAACAGGCAATCCTAATCTAAAAGTCAAAGTCCTCTCAGGTAGCTATAATATTAAGATTAAAGCTAAGACTGAAGCTGATGGGAAGTGCCGTGTTTATGCTGAACGGCTAGTCTATACGCCAATACTAAATGTACTCCTAATGAGTTCTTTTGGCATATCAATGAAGATGGAAGCAGCGGATAACAGTGCATTCGAAGGAGGATTTGAAGCTACATTGGAATAGTATAGGGGCAAGTGCCCCTATACTATTCCAACTGTTTCATTTATAAGATTTGTATCTGTTAAAGAGTTATATTC